>NZ_JAKZGG010000013.1:0-106947 GCF_022549455.1 Acinetobacter sp. NIPH 1852
AATTGGTTGTGCGGTAGATTTTGTGTGTAGGCTTCTTCATTTGAAAATTATATCGCTGAAAAACCCTTTACAGATAGGTTTGTGCAACAAAGCCGTTTTATGCAGCAGTGACTGACTGAGCTTCTGACAGGCAGTGGCCTGTAGAAACATATTTTTTTGGATACGAAAAATTAAGTCACTGCGGCTAAAGTTCTGATGAATTTTTTCATAATGCAAATAATTAGAGGTCACTTGTTCATGGATATCTTGGGCAAAATAATACAAATTTAACCAATAGATACTGGTGTTATTGATACGGGAAGACTTGAGTCGAGAAAGTAAGGAGTGCTTGGCTTGATTGAGACTATTCACCACCTGAGCATTTTTTTGTGAGAGTTCAAACAACAGTGCTTCAACATTATCTACATTGTCTGGATCAAACAGTTTGGCTTTGATTTGTAAGAGTTCTCCTATTTCTTTAAAAATAGTCGAAATTTTTTCTTGTAGTGGCAGTGTGGGGCGAATGATAAAAAATATGATTGAGGTGAAACCGTACCACAGTGCACCACAGACAAAGTAACTGGGTTGCTGGTACCAATGCGGATAATCACCCAATCCAAACATGGTGTAAATAGAAAGTAAAATCGTACCAAATGAAATCGTGGCATAGCGTTGACCTAAAGCGCCCATCAGCACAAAAGCAGCACTGGATAGACTCAAATAAACGATGAACCAGAATTTATAAGGTGCGAGAAAGGCTAAGATTGTACTGACCGTAAAGAACAGTACACAGACATAAAACAAGTTTCGAAGTCGGATGCTTAAGCGGTCATCAAAGTCAGTCAGGGCTGCTGCAATTGCACCCAGTGTGACAGGCACAATAAATTGACTCAGACCAAGTCCATGCAATAGCAGGGTTGTACCGATTAAAACAATAAAAATTTGTAGGCAATACAGCAGAATTGAATTCGATCTAAAGCGATTGAAGAGCACATAAAGACTGTTCATGATTATTTTTCTTCAATGGGTCTGGGTTTTATCATACAAACAAATTTTCCTTATAAAAGTATTGTTTGATCAATGAGGCATATCATTTTTTTGCATCAAGATTGAGTTGATTTTTCAAGTAAAAAGAATAAGCAAAATCCGTGCACAGTTATTGTTTTAAAGATTCGTAATGGAAAAATAAATGAATTTTCAAGCAAACTGTGGATATCTTTTAAGATACCCACAGTCTTTTAACTATTTCGTATCAGGTGGTGCTTCAAGTGCTGCAACTGGCTCTTCCACATTTTCATGTAGCCATTCACGCCAAATCGCCAGTAACACGGCCAAAATTACAGGACCAATAAACAAACCGACTAAGCCAAAGCTAGCGACACCGCCGAGTACACCAAACATAATCAAGATGAATGGAATCTGCGTTGCACCTGAGATTACCAGTGGTCGGATCACATTGTCTGCACTACTGACGATCAGTACGCCCCATACGATGACACCAATTGCTTCGACGGTCTGACCTTGAGAAAATAACCATAGCCCGACACCTAAATATGAAATAGGCGTACCAAATGGAATCAGGGCTAAAAAGAAGGTCACAATCGTCAGTAACATTGGATTCGGTACACCTGCGACGAAGTAACTTAAACCCGCCAAAAGTGCTTGTGCAACTGCAGTTAAACCAACGCCGTACACAACAGCACGTGTTGTTTCTGAGATGGTTTGTAGATAATGGTGGACACGCGGCCCGATCACCATTTCTAAAGCACGACTGACTTGTGCCAATATGGTTTGTCCATCACGATAGAAAAAGAACAGGGTCATCAGAGCAAACGTCAGTTTGATCAAATTACGGCTAATTTCACTCAGGACAAAACGACCATAGCTCAAATGGCTTTGAATCCATTCCGCGATATTTTTTGCAATGCTATTCGGATCGCTGCTTAATTCATTCAGTGTGTGGCTAATGTCTCCGCCAATAATCGGCAGGTTCTTAATAAAATCAGGGATCTGAACATGCCCTGAAAAGAGTTGTTTTTGTAAATTAAAATATAAATTACGACCTTCAAGTTGCAACATAAAGATCGCGAAAATAAATGGAACCCCAATCACCAAAATGACCAAACTGATCATAATCGTGGCATTTAGGGTAGGGCGATGCTCGCCAAAAAAACGACGTTGTACCCATAGATAAACAGGCCAAGTCATATAGGCAATAATCGCAGCCCAAAGGACAGGAACAATAAAGTATTTGAGGATATTAAATCCCAAAAACATTAAGACAAAGAACAGTCCAAACAGCAAAACGCGTTGTAATACGGGAGCGTATTGTTGCACCATAGTTTTCTCTAGTGCTGGAAATTGAATAGATCCATATTAACTGAAAAACCAGTTTAGGGATATTTTCCTGCTGATCTTTTAAGATTTAATATCAAAAGATTACGTTTCTTTGCAAAGCTTAGAACCACTCACTGGGATCATCGACCAACTGGTTTAAAACAGGCTGCCATTGGTTTTGAATCAGCACAAAATTCTTCTGTGGTTTATCAAAAATACTTAGACCTTGCATCGCCAACGTACCATAAGCACTACGTTCAGAAATCCAAGCGACAGGAGGGTGCTCGATTTTGGTAAAGAAGTTCTGGATATCTTTGGAGCTGGCACTGTTTGCTTTGACGCGGTTGGCGATCAATAGGATTTGTACTTTTCCTTTACGAATCCGTTTGATCTCTTGCAAGTGTTTGAGAAAGCGACGGGTACTATCAATATCAAAGAATGACGGTTGTATTGGCGTCACAATCGCATGTGCTTCGCTGACCAACTGTTCAGCATGCTCACCTGAAAGTGCTCCGGGTGCATCAATGATCAAATAATCAAGATTCTTAGGCGCGTCGCCAATTGATTTCTCATGTCGCCAATCAAGACTTTGGATTTCAGTGACCGTTTCTGGACGTTGTTTTAACCATTGTAATGAAGATTTTTGGTTGTCCGCATCTGCTAAAGCAACCTTATACCCTTTTTGTGATAATGCTGTGGCAAGGGTGATCGCAGTCATGGTTTTACCACAACCACCTTTTTGATTTGCGATTAATATTGTCTTCATGAACTCTTTTTTAACAGGTCTCTTATATTCAATCATACCTTAGCATCTTTTTGGCAAGAGTGTGTTACACATGACAAAAGTTTAGGGTCTGTTGACATTTCACAGATGCTTGCGACAGAGGATATTTTTTAGACGATACAAGGCATGGTTTGCGAAATTTAGTATTCTAAATGAGCAAGACATAACGTAGTAGCGGCAAAAAATGTCCCTGTCCCGCAGGGTTATGGCTAAAACTGCCTCAAACTTCGTTGTGAAACTTGACAAGGGGATCGCCATTGCCTACGTTTCACGCCTTGTTTGTGTGGTTTTAGCCTTTAACGCAATGCATGGCTGAAATGTCAATAGACCCTCATGTTGCAGTTAAATAGCACGGCGATAGATAAGGAACATTTTTATGTCAATTTGGCTTGCAATGCTGATTGGTGGATGTATTGGAGTGGTGCTGACGACGCTTATTTTGTCTCATAGTCGTAATGGGCGTATTCAAGCCGAGTATGAGCAATACATTGCTGAACTCGAATTGGAACATAAGCAAGCATTGTTAGATGCGCAGAAGCGTAGCGTAAATACCAGTCGTGCGGTGTTGAAAGGTAAAATGGCAGAGCAGTTTGCACCGATTTTGCCTGAGTTTCGGTATTTACCCAGTGATGCTAAGTTTTTAGGGGATCCAGTCGATTATGTGGTGTTTGATGGTTATACCGATTTTCGAGATGGTGACGGTGAAGCCGAAGATATTGAAGTGATCTTACTTGATATTAAAAGTGGTGGTGCGCGTCTGAGTAAAGGACAGCAGGCGATTGCGCAAGCAATCAGTGAGGGACGGGTCAGGTTCGAAACTGTACGAATTGATTTTGCTGAATAGCCATGGTTTTAATTTCTAATGGCACAAAAATATGACCAAAGTGAAGCTGATTGTTACTAAAAAAAGCAACTTCATTCACGGTCTAGGCATAGTATTAAGGAATGATGTTCTAAGATTTTAGTCATTTTTGAGGATGATCGAGCCATGAACAAACGTCTTTGGATCAGTTTATGCATGGTTGCTGCAATGGGGCAAACACATGCATCAACCAATCAGGCAGAATATAATATTGCCAATGGTTTATCGCCTGTTGTGAAATATCAGTCTATTTCGGTATTAAAACCGTTTGATGGGAATTTTCGTATACTCGGTTCAAAAGTTTATCACGATGATGAACAAGCGAAGTTTTCTCCTATCGATTATGCAGTCAGTTTAGACCTGTTTGCTGATCCAGAGATTGCACGCACGATTTCCGTGCGTCAGTATGATCGGTACTTAAACTGGAACATGAAAAAACTACCTGTATCACCTGATCAAGCATTAAAAATGGTGTCAAATATGCACATCATTCCTGCCAATCCTGAAATCGCAAAGCAAATTAAGCAGGTAAAGCGTGGCGATTTGGTCAATTTAAAGGGTGAGTTGGTTGAGGTGCGTGATAAAGATCTGGTCTGGACATCATCTTTGACACCTGGTGGTGTAGGCGATGGCGCTTGCGAATTATTTCGTGTGAGTTCGATTGAATGGGTCGAAAGACAGAAGATTTAAAATACCAGTTTGATAAAAAAAGCCCGCTCTTTTATAAAAAAGAATGGGCTTTTTATTATGAAAATATTGAGAAAGCTTCATATAATCTTGAAATTTTCTATCAATTAACTTTCGGCCGTTTGTGAACTTTTCCAATGATGCAATTGGCTTTGCGCATGTAGATAGCCATTTAATTGCTCGACCTGATCGGTCGAATTTTGAGATGGATTAGAATAACGACTTTGTTCTAAAGCCTTGGCTTGATTGTTCCAGTAATCATAAAGTAAACCCTGAATATAGCGACCTTGTTCAGTTTTGAGTTCCAAGTCTTTCAACATGTTGAGTGCAGAACGTACATTGTCTTTTTGGCGCTGCTGTTCAAACTCTGCTGTTAAAGTGCCATCTTGTTTCATTTTCGCCAATTCAATTTCCATACTATCGGTCATCTCGGTAAAGCGTTGCTCATATTCATCCAAGATCGCAATATCATGTGCATCATCAGCCGTGGTTGCAAACTGTTTAATTGGCATTGGATTGAGTTGACCAATTGCATCATTGACTGAATTGGTTTGAGCTTCATTTTGCGTTGTAGGCTCTTGGTCTTTATTACATGCACTGAGCAGCAAGGCTGAGCCCAATACGCAGCTCATGGCAAGTGTTGTTTTAAATATAGCTTTCATAAATAAACTCATTAATTCGATATTTTTTGAAAATGATAAGCATAAGTGACATAAGGGAAATCTATCTGATCTTGCGCAGTTAATCCCGTAAAATCAAATACAATTTGTTCGAACTTGGTTTTGAGTTGTTGTTGATCGCTTGGTGCTAGGGCTGCGATAAAGCTGGTAGAGAGCAGACGCTTACTCACCACTTGTTCGACTGTACCGCGATGCATCAATTGAAATGTTTGTACATCGATGGGTTTGAACAAATTCTGACCGTCAAAAACCTGCTTCCATTTCCCGCTGTGATAACGTGGGCTATCTCCTTCAAATGGTGCAATTTCATCAGCTAACGCTTTCACCCAATTGACCTCAATGTCTCGCTGATTCCAAATCAAGCCGACATGCCCAGATGCGGTTAATACGCGATGCATTTCACTTAGACTCTCAATATTTGAGAACCAATGAAAAGACTGCGCGCAAACAATCGCATCAATTGACTGATCGCTTAGAGGAAGATGATCACTGGATGCCTGTATACATTCAATGTTGGGATGGCTGTGTTGGAGTTGTTGCAACATTTCTAAGATAGGCTCGACTGCGATCACTTTTGCTTGTGTCTGAATCAAGTAAGGTAAGAATTTGCCAGTCCCAGAGCCGAGGTCAACAACAGTTGAATTTTCACCTATTTGGAGCCGATCTTGCAGCCAAATGACTGTTTCTTGTGGGTAACTGGGTCGAACTTGTTGGTACAGTTTAGCCCCCAAACTAAAGCCTTTTTGTGCGGTAGGATGTAAGGATTGTGTCATTTTTTGCGCTTTTTAATCTGACTGATCTCTATAAAATAAGATACTCCGCAATTAAGGATTGGCAAAGCCATCATTTGATGACTTGTTGATTCACACCTAGGAATATTTTTCAGTGTGAGCATGGATAAACAAATAATATTTGAAGATGATCATATTCGCGTTATTTTTTTAAAAGGTTCAAGTGACACGTTAGTGGTTTCGTTTGGCGATTTGATTAGTCGCGCTAAAGGCATGTCCATTAATGCTGAAAAATCATTAATAAAATATCAATACAACGTCATCGGCATTATGCCGAAGCAGAAGACATGGTTTCCTAAAAGCAGCATGCTTGCCATGCAGCAACAGATTCAATCGATCTTGCTGCAATTTAAACAGATTGTGGGCTATGGTGGCTCGATGGGCGGTTATGCTGCGATTAAATATTCAAATTTATTGAATATGCAAAAAATCGTGGCTTTTGTTCCGCAATACTCCATCGATCCTGACATGGTGCAAGACCGTCGTTATGCTGAATTTTTTGATGCATCAATTCATCAAGATATGCAGATTCAATCGGATGAAGTCGATCCTGCACGTGAATACATTATTGTCTATGATCCTTATTATGCTGAAGATAAAGAGCATTTTTTAAAGATCCAGCCGTTGTTGCCAAAGATGCATGTGATTCATTTACCTTTTACAGGGCATGAGGCACTCTCTGTGTTGGCCAGTTCAGAACTTTTAAATGATTTCGTTGAAAAGCCATTTGATATCACCTATTTCTATCGACGTGTTCGAGAAGTCAAAAAGCAAAGTAAATTTTATTATCGCCATGTGCTGGATGCTTTATTGCACCGACATCATCGTGCTTTATTAAAAATATTGGAAAATAATGACTTGCAATTGGATGAGCGTTATTTTGATGCAACCATGAAGCAAAAACTGGTGCAGCAATTATTTAAGCTTAAACAAGGAACTGAACAGAACCTACATAAGTTGGGCGCGATTCCGCATTTTGTGCAACACGCTGAAGCTTTGAGTCCGAATGTCGGAACGACGCAACAAAACTTTTTGGTTTTCAATGTGGTGACTTTAAAACTCGAAAGTTATGCGACAGATATTATTGCTGCAAATCATCAGTATCTTTTGCCATTAAAGGTTCAGCCGAATGCTTTGGTCGAACTTGATTTGAATAATGATCGCTACTTACTCACCATGAATGATCGTGGTATTCATAAATTGATTCCATTAGGCGAAGCATTGCCTTTAGATCAGTCTCCATTGATTTTTAAGCAGTATGCTGATTTTTGTAGTGTGAGCTATAAGCAACTGACTTTATGCTGTGATGCTGAAGGATTAAGTCATTTTATTGAAAATAATGCAGATGAGCAGACCAAGCTACAATTCTGTTGAGTTAAAAGATTTGCCTAATAAAAAAAGCCTTTTGAACGTTCAAAAGGCTTTTTTGTGGTGAATATGTCGAGCTTAGTTTGCGCCGACTTTTGCATTGCTGTTTACATTGGCGTTTACACCTAATACTTTCACACCAACATTTGCACCAGCTTGTGCTTGTTTTTTATCTGCATTTAAGCCTGTTTGAGCTTGAACAGATGAATTTCCAACATGAACGCCTGCTTGGGTATTCAGACCCACTGATTTTGGTTCAGCTTTACGTTCCTGATAACGTTTTTTTGCTTCTGCACGTTTTTCAGCCGCTAAGTTTTTGCCATCAATGGCTTTATCGACCGTATAGTCTTTTGAAGTTTTAACAGCTGTGCCCGTGCTATGTACCACTTGTGCGGTTTTATCTGCTGCAAATGTTTTACCATCAACGGCTTTATCTACTGCATAGTCTTTAGAATTCTTAATCGCTGTGCCTGTGCTATGAACAACATTTGAGCCGATATTCGCAGCCGCACCAACGGTTTTTTGAGTGGCATTTACACCTGTATTCACAGCGGTATGACCAACATGATGTGCTGCTTGGCCAACACCTTGTGCGGTATTTTTAACTGTACCAGTAACGCCCTTAATTAAGCCGTTTGACTGAACAGAAACTTGGGCTGAGCCACTTGCATTTGCGCCGACGTTTTGAGCAAAGACAGATGCAGAAGCAAGAATACTTGTTGTCACGATAGCAGTTTTGATCATTTTTTTCATATTGCGGTTCCTTAAGTGATGTGCCATATCAGGGCACTTCATAAACGCAATTGCATCATAGCGAGCAAAAAGGAGAAAGCTATGGATTTCAGCAAAACTTTACAAGCAGATTACAGCTTAAACACACTATAGAGATAAATTGTGGAGAGAGATTAGGAAACTAAATATGTGAAAAATATAATTTTAATTATAAGTAAAAACAAGTTAATTGACGATTAAATAGATAAAAATAAAACCAAATGCGCTTCTATAAGGAAATTAAAGAATGAATGGGGGAGCCAAATATCAAGTTCAAATCATCTAAATTAAAAGTGGCATTTTTATTGCTTGGTCTAAAAGTGTGGAAAAATTATTTTGGTTTTTCATTAAATTCAATTGTCTTTATAGAAAACCATACATCTCTCAAATGATTCTACGTCGAGGTAAAAAGCTGTCTAAAAGTTGAGCGCAATAACGAATTTTTATGTACAATTTTGAATGTTGGAAAAAACATTAAAATTAACGTGAATATTAAAGTTAATAAAACTTATCTTTTAGATGATTCAAACAAAACCTTGCGATAAACAGTAAAAAAAATTGGAGCATATGAATGAAAAAGATCGCGGCATTTTTACTTTTATTGATTGGAGTGGGCGCGATCGTGCTCTATTTCCAGCCATCCGATCCCTTAACATCTTCCCAAGATCAGTATATCCATCAGATGAAAGATGAATATCTTGAAGCTATTCCAACAACATTAAACAAAGAGGAGAACAGCACCACTGAAATAACAACAACTTTATTGAATCAATCGGAACAGTCGAATGAAGAGGCGCAATTTTATAACACCAAAAGTGATCCTGCGATTCAACCGATAGATCCAGAAAAAGATCCTGCAAATGAAATTAAAACGCTTTAATCGTTTAGTGGACTTTACCCAAGACCACTAGAGATTCAAATGTTCTTTATCCGAGAACAATGGAGATATAAATTGAAAAATAAAACGTTATTATTACTAAGTTTATGTGCTTTATACAGTACAAGCTCTTCTGCTGCAGCTTTAAATGCAACTCAATTAAAGCAGCAGTTGAGTTCAAGCGCAGTAGCCAAAGTTGCCCAAGGAAAAATTGATCTAAATGCCTTGGTGAGTAATGAATCTAATGATTTACTGATTGAATATGAGACGAACTTTTCTCATATATCGCCAAGCCTTGAAAAGCGGAGTTATATTGCTGAAGGCAAAACACAGTTTAAAAATAAGTTTGCCAAAGCATCAGGCTTTCAAACTTTACGTGAGTTTAATGGACTGCCTTTAGGTTTATATCGCATCCAAGATCGTGAAACATTAGCAAAGGTTTTAAATGATCCGTCAGTGAAGGGTGTTTACCCGAACCGAAAAAATTCACCGACCACGATGCAAAGTCTCCCTTTAATTAACCAACCACAAGCTGAAACGAATGGCTTTACAGGCGATGGATCTAGTGTGGTGGTGATTGATACAGGTGTAAATTATAAACATGCTGACTTTGGCTGTACCGCAGTCAATACCCCTGCATCGACTTGTCGAGTGGTACATTCCTTTGACAGTGCGCCTGATGACGGCAGCTTAGATGATGATGGACATGGCAGTAATGTTTCAGCGATTGTCGCCAAAGTTGCGACTAAAACCAAAATCATTGGCATCGATGCATTTAGAAAGGTCAGATATCAAGGTCAATGGGTGAGCACTGCCTATGATAGCGATATCCTCGCAGGCATTAATTGGGCAGTGAATAATGCTCAAGCTTATAATATTAAAGCGATTAACATGAGTTTAGGTGTATCTGGGGTGAAATATACGTCTGAATGTCAAAACAGTAGTTATGCCACTGCTTTCGCCAATGCACGAGCAGCAGGTGTTGCTCCTGTAGTTGCTTCGGGTAACGATGGATTTGCAGATGGGATATCTTCACCTGCTTGTGTTGCGGGTGCGGTGCGTGTAGGGGCAGTGTACGATAGTAATCTGGGGAATATGGCATGGAGTAATTGTACAGATCGGACCACGACTGCTGACAAAGTGACTTGCTTTAGTAATGGTGGTTCATTGGTCACTTTACTTGCACCAGGTGCATTGATTACTGCTGGCGGTGAAACTCAGGGCGGGACATCACAAGCTGCACCACATGTGGCAGGGGCGATTGCATTGTTGCGTGCCAATAGTGTGAGTCCGACTGAAAGCATTGATCAAACCATCAATCGTTTGAAAGTAACCGGTAAACCAGTTACTGATACGCGAACTGGTTTGGTATTCCCACGTATTGATGTGTTGGCTGCGAGCAGTGGCTTATCATCAAATTGAGTTAATTTTTTATAGTTTAAATTGACCCAAAGCGTGTTTAAAAGTGCCATAACTCGTTGCAGATATAGATATCTACAACGAGTTTTTTTAATTATTGAGGAACGATTAGTGACATTGGTCTAAATTAGTTTGGCTAAAATGGCTTTTTAACTTGTTAAAGTTGCTTTTTACGTCAGTGTTTTGAATATCAAATATGGTGACTTTGCGAGTATTTTGATCTAACTCAGGTTTTTGAGTTGTGCTATTTAGTGGGCTTTTGAGCTCGTAGTGTGAGGTTTCCGAAAGTGCGCGATTGAGTTTATTTTTTCTAAACGTCCATGTTTCGGTACTTTCACCACTTTCTAAGTAGCCTGTAAATTTGATCACGCACCGGTCTTTGTATTTGCTGAGCGTTGCAATATTTGTTTTTGTATCAGGTAGCGCATCAATATTCTCAACTTGCTCCAACTGGGTGATGGGAAATACGGTTTGAGTTGGTGTAAGCGAACATGCAGTGAACCCAATACTGCTTGCTATGGTCAATAGGGTTATTTTGAATGGCTTGTTAATCATTATTTGATGCATTCCTATAAGTTTTATTTAATCGTATTAATTTGATGATGGTGAGCTTAGATCACCGCGCTCAATTGGTACATTTCCATCATTTGTACCCACTACAGCATCTTTGGTGTCTTGCCATTTCTTTGCAGTATACGTTTTTGC
Source organism: Acinetobacter sp. NIPH 1852 (assembly GCF_022549455.1). Lineage (NCBI taxonomy): Bacteria > Pseudomonadati > Pseudomonadota > Gammaproteobacteria > Moraxellales > Moraxellaceae > Acinetobacter > Acinetobacter sp. NIPH 1852. The sequence continues at coordinate 11,261 of NZ_JAKZGG010000013.1, forward strand.
TTTCTCAGTTTGTTCTTGAACAATGACGGACTGTTCAGCACTGTATTCTTTGGTGTTTTTCCATTTTTCACCGATTTTTTGTGATGTATTTTCAGATGCACCTTGAATCGAATCACCTAGGTTCTGCATGCCTTTGCCTGCTTTATAGAGCAAAACACGCGCTAAGTTTGGATTGTCTCCATAGGGTTTAGCATTGGATTGGGTTTCACTCGATGTATTTGTTGGTGTCGTGGTTGTATCCGTTGCCCAGAGAGAAGACGATGCGATCAGTGTAGTGGCGAAACATAAAACTTTTACTTTGTTCATCCTCTTTTCTTTCCTTTGAGCGATCTTATTGCAATAGAGTTTTATAGCTTATCGCCAAGTTCAAGAAAAGAATGTAGGTGATGTGAAATTGATACAGTGAGTAAATATTATGCCTATTCAGTTCGATAGCACATATGTTTGTAGTGTATTTACTGCTTCATCCAATTCAGAAGATCGGGTTGTTAATCAAACATTTGATGAGCGTTGACGCCTTGTTTTCCTCATGATAGTTTTAATTCAACAAAAATCAATATTTGCACGTTTTACTTTTAATCAAAATAGGTATCTTATGAGGCAGAATTTGGAATCTTATGTGTCACCACTGCCGCATAAGAGTAGTTGTGCAGATCGCGTGGTCACCATTGGTGATTCTATAAAGCATCGTGTGCACGATGATCGACGGGTTCTTTTGAACTATGTTGTTTTTATAGTGGTGATGCATTCTATTGGTAGGTTGAACCTGTGCCGCTCCAAGTGCAAACCATAAAAGCAGTATGCAGTGATGCGTAACCGCAGGCACCGTAAGAAGGTTGGGAACAAAACGCATTCTATTGGTCGGGCTTTGGGTGCCGTGCTGGATCAGCCGCCGTAAATTTTTCGCTAGTTTCGGCCAAGTGCATTCTATGGGCATTGCTCGGCAGTGATACTAATCTCCACAACAAGTCGTTCAAGTGGATAGTCCTACGTTCCGCAAATGTTGTGCATGTGCTTCGCACATTATTGCACAACATCTGCTCCACTACGGTCTGCCACTTAACTCTACGTTATACATAAGGAATATCGAGAATATGCCAGAATTAAATGAAGTCTTTGGAGTGAGTCCTAATCAAGTACTTTCTTATATCGAACGGGATAAAATCGATGAAAGGTTTAGTGAATCACTAACCACTGGAAACCATGTCGTCGTATATGGCGCATCAAAGCAGGGTAAAACTGCCTTGGTATCGAGACATCTTCCTTATGATGAAAATATCGTTGTTCGACTCACCCCAAATACAAATATATCCGACATTTATTCGAGCATTTTGAGACAAGTTGGAGTGGAGATTGAGGTTGCTAATCAAAGTGAAGAATCATCTACCTCTTCTGCTAGTGTAGGCATAAAGGCTAAAGCAAAAATCTTATTTTTTGGAGAAGGTGAGGCCAGCGCAGCAGGCTCGATAGGTGCGGGCGAGAAAAAGTCAACAACATATCAAACAGTCCCGTTTAACTTGGCTGTAGCGCAAGATATATCTGAGCTTTTGCACAAAATTAATTTTAGCAAAAAGATAATTTTAGAGAATTTCCATTATTTGGATGAAGAAAAGCAAAGGGAGCTTTCATTTGATCTAAGAACGTTCCAGGAAACCGGTATAATATTTGTCGTCCTTGGAGTCTGGCGTAAAAAAGATAGGTTGAGGACATTTTGTCCTGACTTGACGGATAGAGTTAATGATATTCCCGTAGAGCCTTGGAACGAAGCTGATTTTAGACGCGTGGTAGAGAAAGGGTGTAAACAACTAAACATTACTATTAGTGAAAGCATTATTGCCAAATTTATCGCAAACTCATTCGGGAGCATTGGTGTGCTTCAAGAGCTATTAAAGGCTTGCTGTAATTTTGCTGGCATTAATCGAACTCATGAAGGCGATAGCCATCATTTGGCGAATGATTCTTATGCAGATGATGCCTTAGCAGAAAAATGCAATGAGTACCGAGAAAATCACCAGCAAGCATTAGAATTATTGGCGTCTGGAAACGTGACTCATTCTAAAGGAAAAGAAAAAGCACCCCTTCACCTTCCTTATTATCTAGTAAGAGTTATTGCTCAAAAAGGGTATGACGGCATAGTCGGCGGCTTATCTAGAGCTGATATTAATAATGGAATAAAAGCGATTCATCATCGGGCAGAGGATGTTAGGCCGGGGGATATAAGTAACCTTCTACACAATATATCTCATCTACAGTTCAAGAAAAAATTGAATCCACCTTTAATTGACTATGACCAAGGGAAAAGGCTTCTTTTTGCAATAGATTCTACATTCTTCTACTTTCTCAAAAATAGTAACCTTGAAGAGTTCGAAGAAGAGTTGCCTTCACCATTAGAGTAAAAATGTATAACAAACGGCTCCACGCAGACGCCTAAACCTACGCGCTTTTTGTGGGTTTCGCTACGCTACACTTTGCCACAAAAATCGCTCCGGTTTGGGCGCTGGTGAGCCGGACGTTAAGTATCAGTAATATATTCAGATAAATCACAGAATGGTAATTTGCAATAAAGTTTGTATGATTATTGCCTATAAAAATAAACCCCACTAAATATATAGTGGGGTTTATTTGAAAGATCAAGTATTATAAATACTTAACCCTGCAATACACTCACATCCGCTACAGCGGTAAACAAGCCACGCAACTGAGCCAATAAACGTAAACGGTTCGCTTTTAATTCAGCATCATCCGCCATCACCATGACACCTTCAAAGAACGCATCAATAGGCGCACGAAGGGCAGCAAGCTTAGACAACGCTTCAGTATAGTTACGTGCATCAAGCAAAGGCTGAACCACTGGTGTTAAAGCAGATAATTCCGCATAAAGTGCTTTTTCAGCCGCTTCAACGAGATTCGCTTCAACCACCGCACCTTCAGGCGTTGCTTCTTTCGCAAGAATATTGGCAACACGTTTGTTTGCAGCAGCTAAAGCAGCCGCTTCAGGTAAAGTACGGAAGTGATTGACCGCATTCACACGCTTATCAAAATCAAGTGGCGATTTTGGTGCAAGTGCTTGAACTGATTGTAGAACATCAACCGCAACGCCTTGATCTTCGTACTTGGCACGATAACGACCTTCAAGGAAAGCAACTGCATCAGCACGCGTCTTGTCATGATCTTTAACTACGTCGCCATAACCTTGCAGTGCAAAATTAACCAATTCTTCAATCGTTACATCAAGTTCATTTTCAATCACTAAACGCAAAATACCAATCGCAGAACGACGGAGTGCAAATGGGTCTTTAGAACCTGTCGGCGCTTGTCCAATCCCGAAAATACCGACTAGGGTATCTAAACGATCAGCAAGGGCAATGGTTGTACCTGTCTTAGTCTGTGGTAATACATCACCTGCAAACTTAGGTAAATATTGTTCACCTAGCGCTTCTGAAACTTCGGTGTTTTCACCTTCAAGACGGGCATAGTAAGTCCCTGCAATACCTTGAAGTTCAGGGAATTCACCAACGAGTTCAGAGGTTAAGTCGCATTTCGCAAGTAAAGCTGCTTTCTCAGCATCAGTAACATTCGCACCTGTGGTTGGTGATAACGCTACAGCCAATTTTGCAATACGTTCTGATTTATTCCAAAGCGTACCCAATTGCGCTTGGAATACCATGTTGGCTAATTTTTCTTTACGACTTGCAAGTGGTTGCTTTTGGTCTTGTAAGAAGAAGAATTCAGCATCAGACAAACGCGGGCGTACAACTTTCTCATTGCCTTCAATAATTTGAATCGGATCTTTCGACTCAATATTTGAAATAGTGATGAAGTAAGGCTGTAATTTACCTTCTGCATTGATTAAGCAGAAATACTTTTGGTTGTCCTGCATGGTGGTAATCAAAGCTTCTTGAGGAACGGCTAAATAGCGTTCTTCAAAAGTCGCACGTAATGCGACTGGCCATTCAACTAAACTAGTCACTTCATCAAGCAAGTTTGCAGGAACAATTGCAGTCGCTTTGACATCATCCGCCAATTTTTTCACTTGTTCTTGAATGGTCGCTTGACGCTTTTCAAAGTCTGCTACCACATATGCTTTTTCTAAAGTCGCTAAGTAATCGTTAGCATGCACCAAAGCCACTGCTTCAGGGGCATGGAAACGATGACCATAAGTCACATTACCCGCTTTGTGATCTTGAATGGTTGCTTCAACCACTTGATCATCTTTCAGCAACACGACCCATTTCACAGGACGCACGAACTCAGTACGACTTGCTGCTGAACGCATACGTTTGGCGATTGGCAAGTTATCCAACGCAGTTTGCAAAATCTGTGGCAGTAAAGCATCAAGGCTTTGACCTTTTACATCTTTTAAGAAGCAAACTTTTTCAACCTTACCTGCTTGGAAAGTAGAAAGCTGGTCAACCGTAATGCCTTGACCACGCATAAAGCCTTCGAGTGCTTTGGTCGGTTTGCCTTCAGCATCATAAGCAGCTTGTACGGCAGGACCGTCAAAACGTTTTTGTGTATCTGCTTGAGCTGCATCAATATCCACAATTTTAAGTGCTAAACGACGTGGAGCAGCATAAGCTTCGATTGAGGCAAAGTTTAAACCTGCATCTTTTAAACCTTTTTCCGTTTCAGCTTTTAAAGCATCACGTAGAGTTTTTAAGCTTTTTGGTGGGAGTTCTTCACAGCCAAGTTCGAATAAAACAGTATGCTTTGTCATTATTTCTTCTCCTTCGCTTTTTCAGCTTGGGCTGCATCGAACTCAACTTGTGCTTTTAACTGAGCTAATACTTCATCACGTAAATGTGGTTCTGCCATCGGGAAGCCGAGTTTCGCACGAGCAGCCACATAACTTTGTGCAATAGAACGCGCCAAAGTACGAACACGTAAGATATAACGCTGACGTTCAGTCACAGAAATCGCACCGCGTGCGTCGAGTAAGTTAAAGCAGTGAGATGCTTTGATCACTTGTTCATAAGCAGGAAGTGGCAGTTCAGCTTCGATTAAACGTGAGGCTTCAGCTTCATAGAAGTCAAACAATTCAAACATTTTATCGACTGGCGCGTATTCAAAGTTATAAGTCGATTGCTCAACTTCATTTTGATGGAACACATCACCATAAGTCACTGTACCGAATTGACCTTTGGTCCAAACAAGATCGTAAACTGAGTCTACACCCTGTAAGTACATCGCTAGACGTTCTAAACCGTAAGTGATTTCGCCAGTCACAGGGTAGCATTCAACGCCACCGACTTGTTGGAAGTAAGTGAACTGAGTCACTTCCATACCATTTAACCAGACTTCCCAACCTAAGCCCCAAGCACCAAGAGTCGGAGATTCCCAGTTGTCTTCCACAAAACGGATGTCGTGGGTCAGAGTATCAATCCCGATGGCTTTTAAAGAGTCGAGATAAAGCTGTTGGATGTTATCTGGGTTTGGCTTTAATACAACTTGGAACTGATAGTAGTGTTGTAAACGGTTAGGGTTCTCACCATAACGACCATCTTTTGGACGACGTGAAGGTTGAACATATGCCGCGTTCCAAGTTTCTGGCCCTAATGCACGTAAGAAGGTTGCAGTGTGGAATGTCCCTGCACCCATTTCCATATCATATGGTTGTAATATGACGCAGCCTTGCTCCGCCCAATAGTTTTGTAGGGCAAGAATTAAGCCCTGAAATGTATCAATATGCGATATAGCACGACTCATGGTGCATCCACTGGAATCAAACAAAAATTGTGGTTAAGTATAAGGATTTTGCGGAGTAGTGGCAAAGGTTATAGCTCAAGTTATACTGTTTTTCATCTAGACCAAAATTAAAGCAAATCATGTATCTGATAGATTATGAAAGTAAGTTCCAACGTTGGGAAAACTATGCTGAATTGCCATCTGGTTTATTTTTCCTCATCGATGAATCGGCGTTAGAGACATACTTATCCAAACGGACATGTTTCCTAAAAGGGTTTGAAGCGACTGAATTTATTCGCCTTATATCTAAAGAGATTCCTAAGTCATTCGTATATGAAGTTGCGTTAGATATTTCTGAAAGTTGGAATTCTGATATTGAAATTGCCAAAGTTCGAGAATGGTTGTTTCAATGCAAGATTCCTTTTGATCAAAATATTTATATGCTTTATGACGAGCATGTCATCAAAACCAAATGGAAGGTTTTTGTAAGGCATTGGGATATTTTTAGTTGGTCTGTAGGAGTGAACTTAGACGTTATTGATCATACTCGTAGTTGGCGCTTAGAAGTCCATCATGAGAATGTACTCACTTTTTATTCGATGAAATAAAGAAGTAAGCATGAACTTAACTTTGCAACCAGCTTTGAGGTGCTAATCAGGGTATTCCAGCTTTGAAGAAGTTTTTGCTTTATTTGCAGTTATGAGTAATAAAATCCAGTTGGTCAGGGCAAATGTGAGGGAGAAGAAACAGAAAATAAGAAAAAACCCGAATGGAATAATATTAATTTGAGCAGTATTTAAAATCATAATCAGGCTAGGGACAATAGCGGTAAATAAAACTGCATAGGCAATAATCGAAAAGAAATTGAGGGCTTTATATTTTTTCAATAAAACTTGAACTAAATAGGTTGGAAGGAAAACCAAGATGAAGTAGATCAATGCAATACAGAGTGTGGCAAGGAACATTTCATAGAATACTTTAAATATTTCTATAGAGAAGTAATCGTTAGGTGCGAAAAAAGCGGACAATATAAAAAATATTGGAATACCAGCATAGAGAGGGGTTTGAATCAAACAGCGCCAAATTTGATCTTTACTGACATCAAGCCGTTGGGTAAGTAATTTATAAAAATTTAGGATCATTGTTTTATCTAAATGAAAGGATTGGGAAATTTGGTTATCGCTAATATTTAAGTAATCAACTATACGTCACCTCATGACGCATTGCATCTCCCATGCTCTTAATTTCACAACTTGGAAATGCTAATTTTTAAACGATATTCTTTGTTCTCATCAGGTCGTTTGAAATGTCTGATCGCATTCGTGAAAAATTGCAAATTCTTGCGGACGCAGCCAAATATGACGTGTCCTGTTCATCCAGTGGTAGCGACCGTAAAAATAAAGATAAGGGTTTAGGTGATGCTAGTCGCTCAGGGATTTGCCATAGCTATACCGAAGACGGACGTTGTGTTTCTCTACTGAAAATCTTGTTCAGCAATGTCTGTATTTTTGACTGTGCTTATTGCGTGTCACGCCGTTCCAATGACGTCAAACGCTCTGCATTTACCGTACAGGAAGTGGTTGACCTGACCATTAATTTCTATCGTCGGAATTATATTGAAGGGCTTTTTCTGAGTTCAGGCATCTTCAAATCTGCAGATCACACCATGGAGCGAATGCTGCAAGTGGTGAAAAAACTGCGTCTCGAAGAAAACTTTAATGGCTATATCCATCTTAAAACTATTCCGGGAGCATCGCCTGAGCTGATTCATGAAGCAGGGCTTTATGCAGATCGGATGAGCATTAATTTGGAAATGCCAACTGAGGTCGGATTAAAAACTTTTGCCCCTGAAAAATCACATCAAGAAGTACAAAAAGACTTAGGCTTAGTACGAGATCGACTGATTCAACTCAAAGATGAACGTCAAATTATTAAACATGTGCCAAAATATGTACCCGCAGGACAGACCACGCAAATGGTGGTCGGTGCACATCAAGAAACAGATCAAGATGTGCTGGTGATGGCAGATCGACATTACAAAGAATTTAAACTCAAACGTGTCTATTTCTCAGGCTATATCCCAATCAACACGGAAAATAATTACTTGCCTGCGGTGGGTTCTGCACCGCCATTGTTACGTGAAAATCGACTCTATCAGAGTGATTGGCTGATGCGTTTTTATGGTTTTGAAGTCAACGAAATCGTCAATGAAAAACACCCTCATCTTGATCTAGATGTTGACCCAAAACTAAGTTGGGCACTACGACATCCTGAGCAGTTTCCTGTCGATCTAAATCGTGCAGATTACCGTATGATTTTACGTGTACCGGGTATTGGAGTGAAGTCGGCCAAGAAAATCGTGCAAGCGCGACGTTTTGGCAAGATACATACTGATTTACTGAAAAAATTAGGTGTGGCGTATTCACGTGCTAAGTTTTTTATTCGTTGTGAAGACAGTCCACGCTTCCAAAAGGAACTTTCTTCTCATTACATACGTCAACAAATTCTGACTCAAGGCTCATCTAAGTATGTCAAACAACTTTCACCTCAACTGAGTTTAGGGTTCTAGTGATGTTAAGTGATGGTATTGCTTATTATTACTTTGATGGTTCAATGGTGGGCTTACTCAATTGCGTCTTTCGTGCTTTTCAATTTAAAGAATTTCAAGTTCAACTCTGTTTAAATGAAGGCGCGCAGCATGGATTATTTGCTACTGTTGTTGAGATTCCAAATGATGAACAGCATGCGCAACGTATTTGGTCTGCATTACAACAACGCCTGTCAAAGTCATCGTTAAGACAGTTCTATTTTGCATATTTATCCGAATCGTTGGATGCCTTTCAGCATTTATTTAATTACTGTATCTATGTTTTTCGCCATAAGCATTCGGTTGAAAAGGATTATTCGCATTCTAGTGTCTTGGCGATTTCACAATGGGCGAAAAAGGTGGGGCGCGAAAAACATCGGATGGAGGCATTCATTCGCTTTAAAAAAACCACAGATGAATTGTTTATCAGTTTAATTCGTCCTGATTTTAATGTGTTGCCACTGATTCAGCCGCATTTTAAGCGTCGTTATCAAGACCAGCGCTGGCTGATTTATGATGAGCAACGTAAGTATGGTCTTTATTATGATTTACAAGATATTCATGAAGTATCTTTAGAAGCCCATCAGATTGACCGTAATATCGAAAATGGGGCGAGTCAGAACTTCCAATTAGAATTAGATCAACAAGAAGAATTATATGATCAGCTTTGGAAAGATTATTTTAATAGTATCAATATTAAGGAGCGTCAAAACATTAAACTTCATGTTCAATACCTGCCAAAACGCTATTGGCGCTACTTAAATGAAAAAATCATCTAAAAATAATTTCTCCAAATAATACATGCTCTTAAGTGAATTTTTTCTCTCTATACATTTTTTACTGTTGGAAAAATGCAGGAAATGATTAATTTTGTATTAATGTTATGTTATAACGTTTCAAAATTAATATAAATCAGTCCAACAGGGGAAATGAGTGTGAATAAGTTAAAACAAGCTTATCTGCTGAGTGCGTTATTCAGTAGTGTGTTGTTATCCGCATGTGGGGGCAGTGGTGATTCATCGAGTTCATCATCAAACACTCCAAAACCAGAACAACCGACGACGCAAACATATGAAGGTCGTTTGGCGATTGCTAATGCCGATGCAGATCGTCCAATGCTCTCGGTTTATGATCTAAAAGATCAGAAATTAATTGATAGTAAAGCGTTAAACTATACGCCTTCAGCGATGTACAGCAGCCCGCAATCACGTTATGCGGTCATGGTTAGTCGTAATGATGGTGTGGTTCAATTTGCTGATGGCGGTGTCTTTAGTCAAAGCAATCAACTTAAGGTTAATGCTCCAAATATCTTAACGTTCCAATTGAATGGTGCAACGCCTGCTCATTATCGTAGTTTCAATGGTACGGCGGCATTGTTCTATGATGGCAGTGATACGGAAGTGTCTAAGTTTGATGTGTTTAATGATGCAATGATTGTTCAGCAAAGTATTGCGACGCAAAAGCTACCGAAAAAACATCATGGCGTGGCTGAGCCACGCGGTGAATATGTTCTCAGTACTTATTTACCGACTGATGCAACAGCACTCAGTATTATAAAAAGCTATCATATTCATGGCGATCATTTCCATGAAGAACAAACCTTAGCAAATCCATGCAACCGTCTACATGGGGCAGCATCGATAGCGAACTACGCTGCTTTTGGTTGTGAAGATGGGGTGTTGGTGGTTGAACAGAAGAAAGACACATTTGTCGATAAAAAAGTCCTGATTGATCAACGTATTTCGACTTTGGCTGGGCATGAAAAAATTAATCAATTTGCCGCTTTTGCATCAGGTACAAATGATTTGTTTATTGTAGATCCACAACAGTTGAATGCCATCAGTTTAGACTGGTCGATCGGTGCGAAAGAGCTTGATGGTTCAACTGCAGTTAAACGCTTACAACAAGCATTTGATGCGACAGGACGCTATTTGGCTATTTTGGATAGTATGGGGGCGGTGCATGTGATTGATACGCAAACTTGGCAACGATTAGGTCAAATTCAGGCGATTAACAATGTTATTGGTACTGAACTTGCTAAAAGTCGTTTAGTGGTCAATGCTGCTTCAGACACGATTTTTATCAACGATACTCAAGCCAAAACGATTGTTGAACTTGATTTGAAGAACTTAAAAATCAAACAAAGCATTCAGTTAAATGATGTGCCGAATACCTTTACGTGGTTAGGTGTCGCTAAAGCATCTTAATTTTTCGATAAAAAAATAGCCCAGTAAATGGGCTATTTTTTTGCGGATAAGTTTGAAAATCAATGCAATAACTTAGGACTTATTTAAAGAAAGAATAAGTAAAAGAAGATTGAAATCACGGCAATACATAATACATTCAGGATGAAACCAACTTTCATCATTTCACGTTGTTGAATATGCCCAGTACCAAATACAATTGCATTTGGTGGTGTTGCCACAGGGAGCATAAAGGCACACGATGCTCCGAGACCAATCACTAGTACAAGGATTTCTTTTGGAAGCCCCATTTGTGCGGCAATTGCAGCAAAGACTGGAACCAGAAGCGCGGCAGAAGCGGTATTGCTGGTGAGCTCTGTTAAGAAAATAATAAACGCAGCTACAACAACAATGACCAAGAATGGCGACGCACCACCAAAGGCGTTGGCGAGGGTTTGTCCGAGTACCAATGATGAACCTGAATCTTTTAAAACCGCACTGAGCGTTAATCCACCACCGAATAACATGAGTACACCCCAATCGGTGTTATCAGAGATATCTTTCCATGTCGCGATCCCTAAGATTACCACCATACATGCTGCGGCAATCGCCACCCACGTATCTGGTTGGCTAATTCCAAACTGCTCACTCACGCTCTTGCCAAAGATCCAACCCAAAGCTGTCACCACAAACAAGATCATAGTGAGCATGCGATCCCGATTCCAAGGAATCGTTTCAGCTTTGAATTCAACACGATGGTTTAATTTAGGGCGTAAAACTAGATATAGGCTGACTAACATTGCAGGGAAAAGAAGCAACATCATCGGTAAGCCGATTTTCATCCAGTCAGCAAAATCATAGCCTAGCGCTTTGGCTGCAATGGCGTTTGGTGGTGAACCGACGAGGGTACCTAAACCACCAATATTGGCTGAATAGGCAATACCAAGCAAAATAAATACGAACGTTTTACGTTCTTTGGCTGCATCAAAATGGGAGAGTAAGCCTAATGCAAGCGGGAGCATCATCGCCGCAGTTGCGGTATTTGAGATCCACATCGATAAAAATGCGGTGACGATACAGATTGCCAGTACTGCGAGCCCCAAATGTCCTCGAGACAAGGCAATGACCCACATGGCAATTTTACGATCTAGCTTTTGCACATGTAAGGCAGTTGCTAAAGCAAAACCCCCAAAAAAGAGGAAAATAATGGGGTCAGCGAAAGTGCTGAGTGCTTTGGCTGTTGTGATGGGACTGACTTCGTCATTACTACCAACGCTTGGCATACCCACCAAAACGGCTAAAATAGGAACCAAGAGCGCGGTAATGGTGATGTGGATCGCTTCAGTCAGCCATAAAATGCCAATAAAGAATAATAAACTTAAGCCTTTATTGGCATTTTGATCATAGGGGAGAATTTCATATAGACCGAATGACAGCAAGGCTGCAATTGCAATGATAATCCAACCGCGCAATACGCCTTTCGGCATCGCATTGGTTGGTGTTTCTAGGTGAGGAACATTCATACAATATCCTTATTTGTGCTGTTATCTATCACTCAATTTCACGTGACAGAGTAACTATATTTTTAGCGAATCAATAGTAAATGCTAACTTCTATCATCCATGTAAATTTTTTTTAAATCCGTGTACTCATTGCCCATGTATACATCCAAGTAAGGCTGAAAGTAGGTAGACAAAGTCTGGAGTGCATTCCTGCCCAGTTTTTGAACGTTTGAATTTTATGGTATTTGAGCTGTAAGTGGTATTTAGTTTTTTGATAAAAATCTATGTGATATTTATTTCTTTTATAAATAAGAGGCGTGCGCTGTTTTTCATAATCGGTTTAGTGTTTTAAGTATATTGGTCTTTGGTCTAATTTGATCAAATTTATTATAAGAGGAGTCAGTGGCGTTTAGAGAACAAAATGGCTGCATGTTTTAAGATGTAACAAAAATATATCTTATAAAAGCTTAAGTGTATACTGCCGCAACCCATCAAACTCGACATGATTCCAGCAAGGTGCATTGTGAGCTTTACTCAATCTGACTGGCTAAGTTTTCTAAAACCCAACTATAAAACCCTTCCGCTGAAAGAGCGTTTGCTTTCAGGCTTTGGCGCATTATGTGGTTTGGCCGTGTCGTCATTACTGAGTTGGTATGTACTGGGTGGGATGAATGCATGGTATATCGCACCGATGGGTGCATCCTCGGTACTGCTTTTTGCTCTACCAAACAGTCCGTTGGCGCAACCTTGGAATGTAATTGTCGGCAATACGTTGTCTGGGGTGATTGGCGTTGTTTGTGTGCAATGGTTGCCAGATTTAACCACGGCATTTAGCGTGGCAGTGGGTCTGGCGATTTTTGTGATGATGACGACAGATTCTTTGCATCCGCCAAGTGGGGCGGTGTCGATCACGGCTGTATTGGGGGGAGAGGCAGTTCATCGTCTTGGCTTCTACTTTGTGCTTTATCCTGTCTTATTAAATTCAATTTTACTGTTGTTGTTTGCAGTGTTTTTTAATCGTTTAATTGGGCGACATTATCCAATAACAGCACATGTCAATGCACGCAGCAAAGACCCTACACCGACGCAGAAAGTGTCAATTCAGCCCAAAGATATTGAATATGCTTTAGAGCACCACACCGAATTACTCGATATTAGTCAATACGACTTAGAAAAAATCATCTTAGATGCGCAACAACGAGCACATGGGCGTTTGCAAAATAGCTTCGTTTGCCAAGATATTATGAGTCGGGATGTGATCACGCTGCATGAGGATGATGATATTCATCAGGCATTAGATAAGTTCAAAGCGGTCAATATAATGAGCTTGCCTGTGGTTAATCATGAGGAAAGGCTTGTCGGAACACTGGCTTTATATGAAGTGGTTGAGTGGTTTAAAAGTGCGACTGATCCAAGGAATTCTTGGCAGCATTATGTTCGGCAAATTATGAGTCGTAGAGTAGTGACCGTTGAACCACTACAACCGATTCAAGACCTCATACCTTATTTTGTGGAGAAGTCTTTTAATTATATCCCAGTGGTTGAGAATCAACGTTTGATCGGAATGATCAGTCGTGCTGATATGATTGCTGCTTTGCAACAACAGTTAGGTCGACCATTACCTTAATTTCAATAAAAAAAGCTACGGTTGTATTTGGGGTGTATCCAACCGTAGCGACCAAAAGTGGCAAAGTGAATTAACGTTTCATACTCTGATCATCATAAATTGTTTTTACAGGCTGCTGATAATGTTGTACATGCTCTATAGATGCTGTTTGTCTCTTGGGAATGACCAACCATAGAATCAAATACACTAAAATACCGGGAAAAGCGGCACTGAGGATTGAGATCACAACAAAGATCAAGCGTAATAAATTTGCGTTCCAACCAAAACGTTCAGCAATACCGCCCATTACACCTGCGATCATGCTTTTTTGGTTTGAGCGATATAAACCAGTATTGGTCATCGAATTCTTCTCCTTAACGTAATGAAATGACAGCATAAAAGAGATATTCAATCTGTTGATTGCTGTTTATTAAGAAATAGGGGCGGTATACATTTTTTAAAGTTTAAATAGATAAGAGATTAGTTACGTTGTGTAAAATCCTGCTGGAAAAACCAACAGTATCGCCTAAAATGCACCGACTTAAAGCAGACTGCTTTGTCACCGTATGATTCAGTTTTATTGTCGTTCTTTCAGTCGGTAGGCGTCCCTGATATGAGCATAGAGAATGAATATATTCTATGTTCTTTAGATCTATTGGGCGCAGTCCTGTTGGATTCGTCGATAATGATGTTGATGTTAGAGATTTGTGGATATGCAGTTCAGGTGGTTGTTACTACAGTATGTGAGTGTTGGATGTGTATTGAGTTTCGGTCTGACTGCGTGTGATCGTGATTATTCAGAATCCGCTAAACAAATTCAGATGCAATCAAGTGATGAGGTAAGTGTTGTACCAGATGAGCCGTCTTCATTTACCGATGATGGTGTGCCATTAACTAAAGTTGCTGGACAAGCAACTTTACCGTACTCAGGTATGGGGAAGCGTAACTTAACAGAGCCTTCTGAAACTAGTCTGACCTATGTGGGTCGTTATCATGCTCGTATTCCATGTACCGATGCTTTTGCGGGTTGTGTGAATCAAGAGAAAGAAGCGGAATATATTCTGAATCTATTGGAAGATGGTTCGGTTTATTGGATCAATACCAGTTTTGGTCGCTTAGGTGCAGATTCTTCTCAGAACGTTGCCAAGATCGAGCAAACCTGTAAACAAGTACAATGGTATGCGCATGAAGAACTGAATGAAATTATGGTTCGTTGTGATGCTGCCAACATTAGCTTGTATTATGAAATTAACCAAAATCAAGATTTGGTATTAAATTTAGATAAACTTTGGAATGGGAATAATGGCGAAAATCGGAAGTTCTTTAAAGAATATCCATTCCCCCAAAAAGCCTATGTATTTAAAAAAATAGATTAGAGTGAATAAAAAAGAGCGCAATATGCGCTCTTTTTTTAACAGATCCGATTAGTAATCGAAGCTGAAGTGTTCTGGTGCAAGTGAAGTCAAGGTGCGTGAAGTTGATACCATTGATTCTGCATGACCTTGAGCACGTGGTAACAAGCGGTCAAAATAGAAATCAGCAACTTTGATTTTTGCTTTATAGAATTCTGGTGTTTCGATACCGTTACCCGCTTCTAATTTTTCAGAAGCAACAACAGCCTGTTGCGCCCAGAAGTAAGCCATCATCACGTAACCAGAGAACATCAAGAAGTCAGCAGAAGCTGAAGAAACGATGTCACGGTCCTTACGTGCAGCAAGCATGATGCGAACAGTCAATGTATTCCACTGTGCGCAAAGCTTAGTCAAATCCCAAGCAAAACGACGTAAGTACTTGTTACGTGCATGTGTTGCACAGAACTTTAAGATTTCAGCAGTATAGTCACGAACAACTTTACCTTTCGAGCTTAAAAGTACTTTACGACCAAGTAAATCAAGTGCTTGAATACCTGTTGTACCTTCGTACAAGGTTGAGATACGTGCATCACGTGCGATCTGCTCCATACCCCATTCACGGATATAGCCATGACCACCAAATACTTGCATACCATTATTTGCTGATTCTAAACCGAGCTCAGTCAAGAAGCCTTTTAAAATCGGGGTATAGAAACCAAGTTTGTCATCATGCGCTTCATAAGCGGCTTGATCGCCATTTGCGATCGCATCTGTCATTTTGTCAGCAAGTTTAGCTGCGTGGTAGATCATTGAACGACCACCTTCCGCAATTGCTTTTTGCGTCAACAGCAAGCGACGTACATCGGCATGGTGAATAATCGCATCAGCTACACGTTCAGGTTCTTTTTTACCTGAAAGCGCGCGCATTGACATACGATCTTTTGCATACGGTAAAGCACCTTGGAAAGACAGTTCAGCGTGAGCAACACCTTGAACCGCAGTACCAATACGTGCAGTGTTCATGAAGGTAAACATTGCATGTAAACCTTTATTCACTTCACCGATCAAGTAACCTGTTGCATTATCAAAGTTCAATACTGCTGTCGCAGAGGCTTTAATCCCCATTTTGTGTTCGATTGAACCACAAGAAACTGTATTGCGTTCACCTACGCCACCATCCGCAGTTGGGATGAATTTAGGTACGATGAATAATGAGATACCACGTGTACCTGCAGGTGCATCTGGAAGACGCGCAAGTACGATGTGAATAATGTTTTCTGTTAAATCGTGCTCACCTGCAGAGATGAAGATCTTAGTACCAGAAAGCTTATAAGTCCCATCTTCTTGAGGTTCTGCTTTAGTTTTAACTTGACCTAAATCTGTACCACATTGAGGTTCAGTCAAGCACATCGTACCAGACCAAGTTCCTTCAACCAGTTTAGGCATATAGGTATTTTTTTGCTCATCTGTACCAAATTGCATGATGGTGTTCATACAACCAGTACTCAAACCTGGATACATGGTGAAAGACCAGTTTGCAGTCCCCATCATTTCAGATTTGATTAGGTTTAAAGACATTGGTAAGCCTTGACCACCAAACTCTTCAGGATACGAAAGACCTTGCCAACCACCCATGACGAATTGGTCATATGCTTCTTTGAAGCCTTTAGGGGTTGTGACTTCACCATTGTTGAAAGTACAGCCTTCTTCATCGCCTGATTGATTGAGTGGAGAAAGTACGTTTTCGCAATAATCTGCCGCACCTTCAAGAATCATATCAACAGTTTCAGCATCAGCATTTTGACCACTTGCTAAAGTTTGGTAATGTGCTGGATAATCTAACATTTCGTTCATTAAGAAACGAACATCGCGGAGCGGGGCTTTATAAGCTGGCATAATCTTAATCCTGTATTTGAATCATTTTGGATTATCTGTTTCGATACTCTAGATTATTCACAATAGTGACACAAATACATTGATAAGCCCACTAGAAAAAAATGTCAGAAAAGCGAATTTTGAAGAACAGTGATTAAGGTGGAAGTCCCTTTTTTGTTTGAGTTTTAGACGTATGTTTATGATGAAAATGGGTCAATTTTTAGTTGAAAGTATAATGATATAAAGGTGGTTGGTAAAACTATGCGTTTAAAATATTTAACTTTATGTTTGTTGGGGTTGAGTCTTTCAGCATGTTCACAACATGTCATTAAAACCAATACAAGTACGGCTGGTTTAGAGCAAAAGGCCATCAATAGTATTAATGCGATGTATGAATACCCAAGTTATGATTATCGCGGAAAAATTAATGTTCATGTTGAGTTAGATCAAAATAAGGCTGCTACTCGTCCACAAGCGCCATTAGATGCGGCATTAAAACAAAAAATTGAACAATATTTAAGAGATCAAAAAGTCAATTTAAATAGCAAGCAGAAACAAGCCTTGTATGATGCACTGGCACAAGACAAGAGTTCATATGGTCAAACCAAAGTGGATAAAGTCATTCAATCCATGGCAATGATTTTGAATGATATGCAATTTGAATATGATGGTTCAGTGCATTATCGTCAAAAAATGGGTTCATTTAATCTAACCGCGCGTTATGAAAAACCGACGCTATTGGTACAAGCTAAAATGCCTATGGTGCTCGATTTGAATGACCATAAGTTTTACGTCAATTATTTTGGATTTATGCCGTATTTGGTCAATAAAGAAAATCAGAGTAATTTGGCATATTTCGATTTTTCGAAGTATCAAGGTTTGATCAAGCAAGTTGATTACAAGAAGTTTGTGGAATACCTCAAAGCATCAAGTGGCGTGTTTTATCGTTTGGCAGATCAGCAAAATATACAAGCTTTGCCAGTGTCATCAGCAGAACGTGCGGCAGGTGTCGTTGAAAAGATTCGCTTAAAAACAACCATTGAAGAAGCATTTTTGCAATCGAGTTTATATAGCAAAGTGAATGAAAAATATTTAATGCAAAGCATTTTAAATATGAATGAACAGAGCTTAGAAAAACTGATCGCAGATGAAGTCGATGCTCAAAGTAAGTCTAAAAAAGCATCTTCAACAAAAAATACTAAAACTGCATCTGATGATGCGAGTGTGGTGAGTCAGCAGCTTTATCAATTGGTGAATCAACATTTTGGTGTTGAGGATGAAGCTGATGCCTATGACTCTGCTTCTGAGGATGCATCTGCTGCCGCTTTGGAAGCAATGGCAGCGGCGGAAGCAACACAAGCCGCTGCATGGGAAAATAAATATGACACCAGTGATGCGACTGCTGAAGAAAATCTCGAAGCCGTAATGGCGGCAGCGGAAAGCGGCTATGGTTCTGAGTCTGATGTAAAAGCTGCTTATGAAAGTGGTTTAAGTCGTGAGCAGTGTGATTCTTTATCATCAAATCCAAAAATCACCTATGGCGATGCACAATATTGCCAAAGTATGCATGGTGTTGATGTATTCAATCCAACGCAATCAAATGCGTCAGGTCTAATTTCTTATATTGCGAAATTAAGCGCTTTGGAAGAGTTATTCTCTGTTTATAACCAAGCTCAGTTTATTGATGATCATGCCTTCAAAGCACTCTGGATCAAGCATCAGACTGAGATTAATCAAGCATTGCCTGTAGATAAACGTAATCCATTCCTTATTGATATTAGTTTAGATGAAAAAGGGCGTGCGATTAACTATGACTATGATCTAAATTATACTTCTCCAGAATTGCGATCTCGTGTGAACCTTAAAGCGGATATGCAAGTTTTGAATTATGGAAAAGCAACACCGATTGATCGAGCGCAATTAAAACGTGCCAAAACATGGTCGGAAGTGAGTAAGGGATCGATGTTTGAGCAATCAATTGACCGATTCACTGAAAAAATGGGTCAGGCAGGGATTGTAGAGCGCGCTGCACAGCCATATACATTGTCATTGGATGATCAGCTTAAAGTGATTGCTGCACAACGTTATGATGCAACCCGATCATATGAACAAACCTACAAAGCTGTATTTATAGCCAAATTAACGGAAAGCACACCACAGGTTGTACAGCGTTATTCAACCAAAGAGTTGCAAGAAATAGCCAGTGTGTATGCCTATTGGTATTCAAGTGAAGAGGTATACAACCCTCAAGGTGCGGCACTTACAACGATAGAAGCGTTACAAAAGAAACATCATCTAGAAGACGATGAGCAGTTCAATTATCCGTTGGGCGAATCGGTAGATCGTATTGTCAGTGATGCGATGCGTGGAGATAAAGATCGCCAAGCATGGAAGAAACTACAAGCACAATATAAGCAGCCACAACAGCTATTTTCTAAACAATATCAAATTCAATTTGAACGTGAGAATGGTGCTTCAAGTGAGGAAAAAATCTTACTTGAGCAGACTGCAAATATTTTAGGGCAAGTGTATGTGGCAGCACGCCAAAACAAGTTGACCTTGAATACGATTCAAAACTTAAAGGTTGATCATGATGAGTTTATTGATTATGAAATCTTTAAAGATGTTTATCAAAAGATGTTAACGGTTAAATAATTCAAAGCACAAAAAAGAACCTGCATGATGCAGGTTCTTTTTTGGAGATGGATTTATAAGAAATCTTTTAGTTCAGGTTTAACTGCGTTCCAAATATAAAAGGCTTCGATTGCTTGTCCAACTAGCATGCCAAACCCATCAGTGGATGGAACTTGACGTGCTTGGGCTTGATCGAGAAAGCTAGAGGGTTTGCCATAAGCCATTTCATAAGCATGATGGAAAATTAAACTTTCAGGAAGTTGTAACGCATCACCTGTTAAGCTTGCCGAGGTTGCGTTAATCACCAAATCAAATTCACCTGAAAGTTGTTCTAGGCTAATCGCTGTAAGTTCAGCTTGTGGTACTGCATCTTTTAAATCATTGACCAGTTGTTCAGCGCGGGCTAGGGTACGATTCGCAATCACAATTTTTTTTGCGCCTGCCTGTACTAATGGGTAGATCACACCGCGCGTTGCACCACCAGCACCCAAGATTAAGATACGGCTATTTTTAAGATTCCAACCAAGTGCTTGAATTGCAGCAACGAGTCCTTGACCATCGGTATTGTCGCCGTAGAGTTTGCCATCCTGCATCCATAGTGTATTTACTGCTTTTGCAATCTTGGCACGTTCTGTTAGTTGGTCACACAATGCAAATGCCTGTTCTTTAAAAGGAACGGTGACATTCATGCCGATGCCACCTTGAGTAAAGAATGTCTTAGTCGTCGTTTCAAAACCATCTAAAGGCGCAAGAATTTTTTTATAGTTTAAATCAATACCAGTTTTTGCTGCAAAAGCATGATGTAGTTCAGGTGAGCGAGATTGTTCAATTGGATTTCCAATTACAGCAAATTGTTTGGTCATGAGTGATCGGTGTTGTTATGTTGGTTAAAGTTTATAAAGTTGAGAGCATTGCTGCAATGTTGATTTGCATCTGATGGATATTATTAAATGATCTAATATTGAAAAGACTTTAACTCCATAGAAAAGTAAGGAGGCTAAATTTTATCATGGGTATTTTTCTAATTCGACATGCTGAAAGCGAAGCTAATATCAATAGTCGCACTTTATCTCATGCTTCAATTGCATTGAGTGAAAATGGCAAAAGACAAGCAGAAAAACTCTGTGCAGCATTGCCTCAAATTGATCACGTCATCATTTCTAAATATCTTCGCACTTATCAAACGGCTGAACCCATCTTGCAAAAATATCAGCTAACACCAGAGATCAATGGGAATTTACATGAGTTTAGTTATTTGTCTGAAAGAAAATGTGCCAATACCAATTTAAATGATCGCAAGCTTTGGGTGAATGCATATTGGGAGAGAATGGATTGCCATTTTCGTGATGCGGATGATGCAGAATCCTTCGAAGATCTTTATCACCGAGCACAGAATTTTCACGAGAAAATAAAGCAATTGGCTGATGATTATATAGAAAAGAACTTAGTCGTATTGAGTCATGGACAATTTTTACAGTTATTGATGACCTTGATCAAGCGACCTCAGCCCTTGAGCCGAGAATTGATGCGAAATTTTAGAGCAGATTTAATCAATCGTCCTATTAAAAATACCCAGATATTTTTATTCTAAAGTTTAAATAATTTATCCCTAACGGAGTTTATTAGGGATAAATGAACTTTATTACTTGTTTAAACCTAACCAATCTCTCGGTTTTAAATAATAATCAGTGAGGCGTTTTTCAATCGAATCCGCATCCCACTCAGGGCGATAAGACCAACCTGCAAGATTCGGTAAACTGACTAAGATGGACTCAATCCTTCCACCTGTTTGTAGGCCGAATAAAGTGCCGCGGTCATAAACTAAATTATATTCAACATAACGACCACGGCGATACAGTTGGAATTCACGTTGCGCTTCGGTATAAGGCTGCTCACGATGCTTTTCAAAAATCGGTAAGATCGCTTCTAAATAACCATTACCTACGGCTTGCATATATTTAAAACAAGTTTCGAAATCCCATTGGTTGAGATCATCAAAGAATAAGCCACCGACACCACGTTGCTCGTCACGGTGTTTTAAATAGAAATAATCATCACACCATTTTTTATGTTCTGCATACACATCATCCCCAAATGGCTGACATAGCTCATACGCCGTTTGATGCCAGTTTTGAATGTCTTGATCATCTGGATAGAACGGTGTGAGGTCAAAGCCACCACCAAACCACCATACAGGATCTTGCCCTTCTGGCTCAGCCACAAATAAGCGTACGTTGGCATGTGAGGTTGGGATATTTGGATTTTTCGGGTGAATGACCAGTGATACACCTAAAGCCTGAGCCTTTGCACCAGCGATTTGTGGGTGGCGTTCAGTTGCTGAGGCGGGGAGTTTACTGATATTGATGTGGGAGAACATCACACCACCTTTTTCAATCACTTCACCATTTTGCAAAACCCGTGAGCGACCACCGCCACCTTCGGTTCGTTGCCAATCATCAATGATAAACTCAGCGGTTCCGCCGCCTGCACGTTCCTGTTGCTCTAGTCCTGCACAAATTCGTGCTTGTAGATCGAGTAAAAACTCGCGCACACGTTGAATATCAGCTGAAGTTGGATGCTGCATGATGATCCTCTTGAGGTGATCTAGGAATTAGTAACATCAAAACATAAATCCATAATAAAAGTAAGGGATTTTTATTTTTTATAATAAGATGATTTAAAAATCATCTTTTTGATAAAGATGATCCATACGTTCACGTTTGGTTTTTAAATATTGTTCGTTGAATGGATTGTGTCCAACCGTCAGCGGAACACGCTCAATCACTTTAACACCAAGATCAGTCAATGCTTTTAATTTTAAAGGATTATTGGTGATCAATTTCACTTCTTTGACTTGAAGATGATCCAGCATGATGCTGCACATATCATAACGGCGTGCATCGGCAGGCAGGTTTAATAATAAATTTGCATCAACGGTATCATGACCTTGATCTTGTAAGGCATAGGCACGGATTTTATTGGTTAAACCAATCCCGCGACCTTCTTGGCGTAGATATAAAATCACGCCTTGTCCTTTCTCATTAATCAACTGTTGTGTGGCTTGTAATTGTGGGCCACAATCACATTTGAGCGACGCGAAAGCATCACCTGTTAAGCATTCTGAATGGATACGGACTAACACTGGTTGTGTTGGAGTCGTATCTAAACCTTTCGAAAGCGCCACATGTTCTTCGCCCGTTTCAGGGTCTTGAAACACAGAAATATTGAAGTCACCAAAAGCAGTTGGTAGCTTTGATGTTGCAATAAATTCAATCGGCACAGAGAGCTCACTCGTATCATAAAAACCATCAAAGTATAGCTTAATGTGTGAAGATTGCGTGAATCGGAATTTCTGATTTTTCACATAAGTTTTTCTTTTTCATAGAAAGCACACAATAATGGTTGATAAACAGTGACATAATTCAGGATAATCTGCGAGTCAGTCTTTTAGATTGGCATATGAGTGTTCAGCACTGCATCATTCGCACACGTGGCTGATTGAAGGTAGATCCTATTTAATTGTATGATTGCCCCCATTTAACCCAGCTTCGGATTTGCCAGGCTTAAAAAGGCTTTGCCACATTATGTTGTATACCGAAATTCCAACTCAACGTCCTGTGACGGTACTGTTAGATGAAATTGATCATCCACAACAGTTACGACAGCTCGCGCAAAGCCAACTCGCACAAGTGGCGGATGAGTTACGTCAATATATTTTGTATGCAGCAGGACAGAGTGGTGGTCACTTCGGCGCAAACCTAGGCGTCATTGAACTTACTGTTGCCTTGCATTATTGCTTTAATACGCCAAGAGACCGTTTGGTTTGGGATGTGGGGCATCAAGCTTATCCGCATAAAGTTTTAACTGGTCGCCGTGAGCAAATCACAACAATTCGCAGTAAAAATGGCTTAGCCGCTTTTCCTGCGCGAGAAGAGTCTGAATTTGATACCTTTGGTGTAGGACATTCATCGACGGCAATTTCTGCTGGTTTGGGGATGGCACTCGCTCGTCGATACCAAAAAGATCCTTGTGATGTGGTGGCGATTGTGGGTGATGGCGCCATGACAGCGGGTATGGCATTTGAAGCCATGAACGATGCGGTTGCTCATGATGCAGATTTGATAGTGGTCCTCAATGACAATGATATGTCGATTTCATGCAGCACAGGTGGTTTTGCCAAACACCTAGCCGCGATTTGGGAGTCAGGTCAGTTCGTCAATGTGAATGAGTTGGGTGAAGCCTATATTCAGCCACATCCGAAATGGACCTATAACTCACGCTTACATCAATCCGCAACTGATGCAGCAGATAATTTATTTAAAGCGATTGGTTTTGACTATTTTGGCCCATTTGATGGTCATGATGTCGAGCAACTCGCGCAAGTGTTCCATGCATTAAAAAAACGAAAAGGTCCGCGTTTAGTTCACGTTTATACTAAAAAAGGCAAAGGTTTTGCACCTGCAGAAGCCGATCCAATTACCTATCACGCGATTACTAAAATTGCACCAGCAGCATCTGCACCAATAAAAAAATCACCTCCTAAATATTCAGATGTATTTGGGCAGTGGTTGTGCGATGAAGCAGCGCAAGATGAGCGTTTATTGGCGATTACTCCAGCAATGTGTGAAGGATCGGGCATGGTGAAGTTTGCCCAGCAATATCCTGAACGTTTTTTTGATGTTGCAATTGCAGAACAACATGCAGTGACATTAGCAGCAGGTATGGCGTGTGAAGGTTTAAAACCAGTCGTTGCAATTTATTCAACCTTTTTGCAACGTGGTTATGATCAATTGATCCATGATGTTGCTTTACAAAATTTAGATGTGACTTTTGGTATTGATCGTGCAGGTTTAGTCGGTGAAGATGGTCCAACGCATGCTGGCGCATACGATTATGCCTTTATGCGCACTGTCCCAAATATGGTAATCATGGCACCAAAAGATGAAAATGAATGTCGACAAATGCTACATACCGCCTACCTGTATAATGGACCGACTGCGGTTCGTTATCCACGTGGTGCAGGTGTGGGTGTCGATATTCAAGAGAAAATGACTGCTTTAGAGATTGGTAAAGCCGAGATCGTAGCTGAATTTAATGTAGATGCAGCACAACAGATCAGTATTTTGGCTTTTGGTAGTCGAGTAACAGCATCAGTCCAAGCCGCAGAGTTATTTGCAAATAACCATCCAATCGGTATCCGTGTCATCAATATGCGTTTTGTTAAACCGCTTGATGAGCACATCATTCGTGATTTAGCTGCTAATACACAGCTTTTTGTCACGGTTGAGGAGCATGCTGTGATGGCAGGTGCGGGTAGTGCAGTAAATGAATTTTTGGCACAGGCTAAAATTGTTAAACCAATTTTGAATTTGGGTCTGCCAGATACATTCTTACTTCAAGCATCACATCAACAAATGTTGCAAGACTGTGGTTTAGATAGTCAAGGTATTTTGACTTCAATTGAAAAAGCTTGGTTTTAATCAATAAAACCAAGTAAATGCAAGTGCATTTGATAATGGCAATTGCCCACTAAATTTTTAGCAACATTTTTTCCCTAAAAGTGCTCAGATTTGATAGAATGCGGGCGCTTTTATGCATTATTCTTTGTCAAAATCTTCGAAATTTGTAGTGGGTGTTCAATGGAACCTATGGTGGTTATGGCTGCGCGTGCGGCTCAAACAGTTGGTCAAGAGCTTTTAAAGGCACATCAAAATCGTCATAAACTCGATTTACAAGTTGAAGATAAAGGCATTGATGGTCCAGTGACGCGTGTTGACCGTTACTTGGAACAACTTACTATCGATACTCTCCGTAAAAGTTATAAAAACCATAGTTTTCACGGTGAAGAGTTTGGATTTCAAGAGGGTAAAGGACACGACGCTGATTGGTGTTGGGTTATTGATCCTTTAGATGGCACACAAAACTTCATTAATGGTTTCCCGCATTTCTGTATTTCTATCGCTGTACAACACAAAGGTGTAACCCAACACGGTGTGATCTACGATCCAGTACGTGATGAATTGTTCTCTGCAAGTCGCGGTCGCGGCGCGGTCATGAATCAACGTCGTATCCGTGTGAATACAAGTGAAACTTTAGAAAATACCTCGCTTGCTGTTGGTCATCCATTCCGTGCACAACGTGATGGAGAAATCGTTTCGTATGCCGAACAGCATTTTGCTTCATTATTGGCTGTGACTAAAGCGGGTGCACAAATTCGTCGTGCAGGTTCTGCTGCTTTAGATTTAGCTTATGTTGCAGCGGGTCGTTTTGATGGTTTCTTTGAGCTAGGCTTGAAACCGTGGGATATTGCTGCGGGTGAGTTGATTGTGAAAGAAGCTGGCGGTGCGATGGTTGATGCTCGTGGTGGTAATGACTCATTTGAAAATGGCCAAGTGATTGCTTGTTCATTGAAAATGTTAAAACCATTGATGCAAGCAGTTGTTCCTGCTTGGGGTGTTGCTGCAAAATAATTCGAATTTCTGGAAAGCCCTCAAACTTTGAGGGCTTTTTTATGCGAGATCGGAAAATAAGGTTAAATAATTTGCTTATCTATTTTATTGGTCCTGGTGGAGCTGGCAAGACGACAATATCGAATTATTTTGACAGACGAGAAGCCTGAACGGGTCGCTCAAAAAGTTAAAGTGGTGTTGGAAACACGATGCTAAGTATTTATTGATAAATAAAGCATATAAGGTATATTAATTAAATAACTGATAAATGGCTTATTTTTATTGAAAAGTAGCTTGTTAGGCGATAAATAAAGACAACTTAATAGGAAAAACAATTAAAAAGCGTGACATTCTTAAACTTTCTGCTATACTCCGCCCACGCACTGAAATTCCAGTTCATTACCTGAACATTCTGTTCTATTCATATTTTGCGCTCGCTGTCCATAGAGAGGACCACATCTTGCGCCCAAATCGCTTAGCGATTCTTCAGGTTGAAGCAGTAATCAAGCGTGCGTTTAGTCCACATCGTCGTTATTCGGATCGCCGCTGAATCTCATTTATTTTCAGCTTGAGTCGCTTTGCCGCCTGTTGCCGATGTCTATTTTTTGTATTTATTAAAATGGAGCACCCACAAGGGTGAAACTCTCTATGAGCAAAACTTTTGCCGAATTTTCATTACATGAAACCTTACAACAAGCGCTTGAAGGTTTAGGTTTTACTACCCCAACTCCTGTACAAGAACAAGCAATTCCTGCTGCATTAGAAGGAAAAGACTTATTAGTTTCTAGCCAGACAGGTTCTGGTAAAACTGCAGCATTTTTATTGCCTACACTTAACTCTTTAGCGGGCGAAGAAGCATTTGCTTCTTTTAAAGACCGTATGAAAGCAGTGACTCAACCTACGATTTTAGTTATTTCTCCTACTCGTGAGTTGGCACAACAAGTAAGTCAAGATGCGATTGCATTGGTACGTCACATGAAAGGTGTTCGTATTGCTGCGATTATGGGCGGTATGCCTTTTGGTAAACAAATTCAACAGCTTAAAGGTGCGCAAGTTGTCGTTGCAACGCCTGGTCGTTTGCTTGATCTTGTTAACCGTCGTCAAATTAAATTAGATAAAGTTGAATCATTAATCGTTGATGAAGCAGACCGTATGCTTGATCTAGGTTTCTCTGAAGATCTAGAAGCAATTGGTGAATTAGCTGCAAATCGTAAACAAACATTGATGTTCTCTGCGACATTTGCAGATCGTATTATTCGTCTTGCTGAACGTATGATGAATAACCCTGTACGTATCGCAATCGAAACGGGTCACAGTACCAATACTGATGTTACTCAAACATTACATTGGACTGATGGTTTCGAGCACAAGAAAAAATTACTTACGCATTGGTTGTCTGATGAATCAGTAGATCAAGCAGTTGTATTTGCGAGTACGCAAGAAGATACCGATATGCTTGCTGAAGAGTTAGCTGAAGCGGGTCACTCTGTTGTTGCGTTGCACGGTGCAATGCCACAAACAGTTCGTAACCGTCGTTTACGTAGTATCCGTGAAGGTCGTGCAAAAATCTTAGTTGCAACTGATGTTGCAGCGCGTGGTTTAGACGTACCAACCATTTCTCACGTGATTAACTTCGGTTTACCAATGAAAAATGAAGACTATGTACACCGTATCGGTCGTACAGGTCGTGCAGGTCGTTCAGGTCAAGCAATTACTTTAGCGACTTACCGTGAACGCGGTAAAATCCGTGCTTTAGAAGATTATTTAGATGCACGTTTAAGTGTTTCTGAAATTGAAGGTTTAGAGCCATCTCCACCTCCTGCTCGTTCAGGTCGTGATGGTGGTGGTCGCGGTCGCAGTGGTAATGGCGGTGGCGGTGCTGGTCGTGGTCGTAGCGGCAATGGTGGCGGCGGTCGTCGTTTTGAAGGCGAAAGCAACTTCAAACGTCGTGAAGGTGGTGATGACCGTCCACGTCGTAGCTTTGATGATAAACCACGTGGTGATCGTCCATCTTATGGTGATGATCGTCCTAAGCGTGATTTTGGTGATCGTCCACCACGCCGTGAAGGTGGGTTTGGTGATCGACCACAACGTAGCTTCGGTGGCGAAGATCGTCCACGCCGCGACTTTAATTCAGATCGTCCACGCCGTGAAGGTGCTGTAGATGATCGTCCTAAGCGTGATTTTGGTGATCGTCCACCACGCCGTGAAGGTGGTTTCAATGATAAACCGCGTTTTGACTCAAATGATGATAACCGTGGTAACCGTGTAGACTATAAACCACGTCGTGAGGGTGGTTTTGGTGACCGTCCTAAGCGTGATTTTGGTGATCGCCCAGCAGCTCCACGTGAGGGTGGTTTTGGTGACCGTCCTAAGCGTGATTTTGGTGATCGTCCAGCAGCTCCACGTGAAGGTGGTTTTGGTGACCGTCCTAAACGTAGCTTTGGTGGTGATGATCGTCCAAAACGTACTTTTGGTGGTGATGATCGTCCAAAACGTACTTTCGGTGGTGAAGACCGTCCTAAGCGTACTTTCGGTGGCGAAGATCGTCCAAAACGTACTTTCGGTGGTGAAGATCGTCCGAAACGTGATTTTGGTGATCGCCCAGCAGCACCGCGTGAAGGTGGCTTCGGTGGTGACCGTCGTCGGAAAAACGATTATTAATTGATAAAAAAGAAGCCAGTTGAAAAACTGGCTTTTTTATTTATGCATAGTCATGTAAAATAATAAAAATGTGCACTGGTTCAAACTTTGAATAAGAAATGAATAGGATGAAACAAAACAACAGCTTTTTAAATCAAATATGGTCTTTTACCTGTAATGAAGGACTGCCGTGTCTTTTTGTCATTATGATGCTGTGTAATGGTTTATTTTTTGCCTATGCGGTTTTTGATCAAAGTAATCCCGATCGTTTAAATGCAAATTTTCACCAAACGACTAGCGAAGTTGATTCAAAGAATAACTACATAAACTAAATCATCTTGATACATCCCTTATCAAAATAAAAACAACGATTTAATCTTTCGGTGTATAGTATGCGTGCATAAAAAGTGCAGGAATGAATGCCATTATGAATAACAAATCTCCTCTCGATGCTGAAGCCTTAATTGAAGTTACAAACTTGAGCTTTAATCGAGGAGACCGCGTCATTTATGACGATATCAGCCTTAAAATTCGACGTGGTCAAATCACAGCAATTATGGGACCATCTGGTACGGGTAAAACCACTTTATTGCGTTTGATTGGAGGACAGCTTAATCCTGATCAAGGTAAGGTTTTACTTGATGGTAAAAATATTGCTTCAATGTCACGTCTTGAGTTGTTCGCTGCACGCGCACGTATGGGAATGTTATTTCAAAGTGGCGCATTATTTACAGATATGTCTGTGTATGAGAATGTTGCATTTCCGATTCGAGCACACACCAAGTTGCCTGAGCACCTGATTGCAGAGTTGGTGGCATTAAAGCTTGAGTCTGTAGGATTACGCGGTGCTGAACAACTCATGCCTACAGAACTATCGGGCGGGATGAATCGCCGAGTTGCTTTAGCACGTGCCATTGCACTTGATCCTGAATTGATTATGTATGACGAACCCTTTGCAGGCCAAGATCCGATCGTGAAAGGGATTTTGACGCGTTTGATTCGTTCACTACGAGAAGCATTAGATTTAACCACGATTATCGTCTCTCATGATGTGGCAGAGACTTTGTCGATTGCAGATTACATTTATGTGGTTGCAGAAGGCAAAATTCAGGGTGAAGGTACACCTGAACAATTAAAAACACATGCTTCACCATTTGTACGTCAGTTTTTAACAGGTTCGGTTGAGGGGCCTGTCGAATATCAATTTACTCACCAAGCATATTTAGATAACGAGGTTCGTCCATGAATACGATTGCCTGGTTAGGTAGACTCGTTATTGAGCGAATAAAGGGGATTGGTGCTGCGTCACTGATGCTCCTGCAAATTTTATTTTCGATGCCATCAAAAGGTGGTTTTCAACGTTTTATTTATCAGATGCATCGTGTCGGGGTGATGTCTTTATTGATCATTGCTGTTTCTGGTTTATTTATCGGTTTGGTCTTGGGTTTGCAAGGTTACTCGATTTTGGTCAATGTCGGTAGTGAGTCCATGTTAGGCACGATGGTGTCTTTAACTTTGCTGCGTGAACTTGCACCCGTGGTTGCTGCGTTATTATTTGCAGGACGCGCAGGCTCGGCTTTGACGGCTGAAATTGGCTCGATGAAACAGAGTGAGCAACTCGCCAGCATGGAAATGATTGGTGTTGATCCACTGCGTCAGATTGTATCTCCGCGCTTATGGGCGGGGATCGTGAGCTTGCCGATGTTAACCGTGATTTTTGCTGCGATTGGTATTATCGGTGGCAAAATGGTCGGCGTCGATTTCCTTGGTGTGGATGAAGGTTCATTCTGGGGCGGTATGCAAAGTAGTGTGCAGTTCGGACACGATGTTGTAAATGGCATTATTAAAAGTATTGTTTTCGCTCTAATTTGTACATGGGTAGCGGTGTATCAAGGTTATGCCTGTGATCCAACGCCCGAAGGTATTGCGACGTCTATGACCAGAACAGTCGTATATTCTTCGCTTTGTGTATTAGGTTTTGATTTCGTGTTGACTGCGGTCATGTTCGGAGGGATTTAATGAAATCACGTATTAGTGAGCTGGCCGTTGGTGTTTTTGTCATTATCTTCGGTATTGCCTTATTTTTTCTTGCGATGAAAGTCAGCGGCTTGGTAGGTACCAACCTACGTGACAGTTATAGTATGACGGCTCAGTTTGACAACGTAAATGGCTTAAAGACGCGTGCAAAAGTCACCATGAGTGGTGTGACGATTGGTCGTGTTGAATCCATTACGCTTGATCCGGTCTCGCGCCTAGCAACGGTCAAATTTGTTTTGGATGGTAAGCTCACCAGTTTTAATGCAGAACAATTAAAAGTCGTGCAGCAAAATGCATTGGAAGAATTGCACTACAGTTCTGATTATCAGCAAGCAGATGAGACGAAACAAAAAGCAATGGAACAGCAACTGATCAGTAACATGACCTCCATTACTAGTCTTGATGAAGATGCTTATATAATGGTAGCAACCAATGGTTTATTGGGTGAAAAATATTTGAAAGTTATCCCAGGTGGTGGCGTGGACTACTTAAAACGTGGTGATGTCGTTTCAAATACCCAAGGCACAATGGATCTAGAAGATTTAATCAGTAAGTTTATTACGGGTGGTGGTGCGAGCAAAGTTGCATCGGGCACTGAAACTTCAGCAACACAGTCAGATGCCGAACCATCTTTTGCTGAATAATCGTATTTAGGAGTTTTAAAGTGAACACATTATTGAAACAAACTCTAACGGCAAGCGTATTGTCAGCTATGCTTGCAACTACAGCTTTTGCAGCTCCGACAGAGACGCCACCTGATTTTGTTAAACGTGTAGCAGATGGTTTGGTCAATCGATTAAAAGCCGATCACGCAAAGTTGCAAAATAATCCTCAATTAGTTAATACGATTATTCGTCAAAACCTTGATCCGTTTGTTGATTCACAAGCTTTTACACGTATCGTGCTAGGAACGTATGCCAATAATCAGCATACCAATGCAGCGCAACGTGCTCAGTTTGAGAAAAACTTCCGTGAAGTGATTATTGAAAACTACGGTAGTGCATTTGCAAAATATACCAATCAAAGCTATACCATGCGTCCTTATAAAGCCAGCAACAGCAAAAATCCAGTTGTGACTTTAGACTTTTTAAACAATGGTGAAAAGATTCCTGTATCTTTCCAGTTGATTGATAAAGGTGATCAATGGAAAATCCGTAATGTGAATGTAGCGGGGATCGACTTAGGTTTGCAATTCCGTAATCAGTTTGCTGCTACGGTTCAGCGTAATGGTGGTGACATCAATAAAGCGATTGCAACTTTTAAACCTGATGCAGATGCAGCAGTCACTAAAAAATAAGTAGGTGAAGGGTGATTCAGTATATTGATCAGCAACTTATCGTTCCTAAGACGATTGATTTTGAAAATGCAGAGCAGGTTTACCAATCGGGCTTAGTGCATATTCAGCAACATCAGCATTTTCCTTTGATTGTTGATCTTGCTCAGCTTGAACAGGGCAGTACCTTGTCTCTCGCTGTATTGGTGCAATGGTTGCGTCAAACCCCTGAAAGTAAAGGGCTGCATTTTAAAAGTGTTCCTGAGAAAATGCTAAAGATCATCCAAGCTTGTCATTTAGAAGATGACCTTATCTTGATTTGATATTGTATGAATCGAAAAAAGAGCTTTTTTATAAAGCTCTTTTTTTATATTTATGATTTTGGAAAGGCTGAAAAAAGAGCCTGACAAGTTGGGTATTTTGTCTGTAATTTTTTGAGATAATAAGTTTGATCGTATGCTAAAAAACCATCTAGTAATTTTATGGATGTGGGGTGGTCATCATGACAATTATTATTTTTTCGGTTCCACGCTAGGAACGGTAAAATTGGCTGGCCTATAGACAGAATATCATTTTGACAATGTAATCGTGCTAAAGAAGCCACAGTATAGTTGTGTGGTTTAGCTTGATCAGGGGCGTAGGCTAAGCCAATGATTAAATCATTCTTTTTTATATTTTTAAGTGGGAACTGACTCTGCCATTGTTTCGGCTTTGAATGCATTATCCATGTTCTAAAGCCGTGGAAGATAAAACGGGAATTGTTTATTGTTAAGTGGTAATGATCCGTGGACGCTATCTTCTGAACAGCTTGAAGACGTGCAATAAACACGTCATCTGGTGAATGCGGTGCACAAGCAAAAGCTGTTGGGAGGAATAGAATCGATCCTAGTATAGGCATACTCAAAAAAAGAGAGTTGCCTTTCATGCTAAATCCATTTCTTCCAGCGGAAATAGAGTATTGGTCCGATCAATAAAGTAATAACAAAAGTAATGACAATCCAGAAGCTGGTATCTCCTTGAGCAAAAGGCAAAACATCAGTATTCATACCGTAGATACTGGCGACCAACATTGGTGGGGCTAACATGCTGGGTAAAATAGAGAAACGTTTGAATGTTTCATTCATTTCAGTGTTGGCGAAACCTGTGGTGATATCCAGTAAGAATTTTAGTTTCTGGAATAAGAATGCGTTATGTTCTAGTAAAGAACGCACATCCTCACTCATTTCTCGAATATCAGCATCATAAATATGACTACCCAAAGCACGTGGGCGTGACAGAAAAGTCAAAACCCGACGTAAGTCTGTAAGACAGAGTTGTGCTTTTCCTAACATATCTTCTTGATGCGCGAGGTTTGTGATCATATCGTCAAGATCAAGAATTTGTTCGCGGTGATGATCATTGAGAACTTCTGCAGAGTACTCTTCAAGATAACGGTGGGTATCTTCTAAAATGTCTGAAAGCTCATCTAGTTTAGCTTCCAATAAACCTAATAAAATCCAAACTGGATTCTTATAGTCCATCTCATAATCATTGCGTCTCGCTCTTGCTCGAAATGCTCGAAATGCGACTAATTTCTCACCACGAAGTGTGATGAGTCGGTTTTTCTCAAGCAAAAAAGCAACTGTGTGTACGGTTGCAGCAAGGGTGTTTTCAAGATCTTCTTGTTCACGATCTGATTGGGTGTTTTTGTTCTTGGTGAGAAAGTAAGTACTGATATGTAAAATACCTTCATCATCACGATAAAAACGTGCCGATGAGGAAATGTCTTCAAGTGATTTTAGGGTCGGTAGATTGCGATCATAGGCTTCGAGTACCCATTGTTGTTCTTCTTGGGATGGCGCGATCAGATCAATCCAGACCAACTCAGGATGCAGATCAAATCCACCATTGATTGTTGCATCTTCTAGACTACCGCGCTCTGTGGCATAAAAGGCTTCAAGCATGTCTTTTTTCCTTGCGCAGTCAATATAAGGCCTTCTGCATTTTACAGAAAGTCAGCGTGTATTTTAGACAAGGATGAAACGAAAAACACTTGCCTAAACGTTATTTTCTCAAAAATCATGTTTTATAGCTTACTTTAGCAGCATGACAGTTGGATAAAACAGCTTTAATGCGATGAATTTTATCTATCTTTTTGACCATTCTACACGTAGTCATGATTTGGTTTATTCTTAAATAGTTTTAGTGTTGGGATAAGGGGGAGAAAGTCACTTAATAAGGGAAAAGATAGCGTTGCGGAACATGCATGTTTATTGGGTTGTTTTCTGCATTTTCGAGATCTAGAATAGCAGCCTGCTATTGAAACTCATGTTCGAGGAAGTCTCATTGAAAACAATTACTGTTGCTGCCGCGATTATCTTGAACGATCAGAATCAATTATTATTGGTTCGTAAACAGAATACACAAGCATTTATGCAAGTCGGCGGTAAATTAGAAGAAAATGAAGCCCCCGAGCTTACGATTCAACGTGAGATTTTAGAAGAAATTGGTTGTGAATGTGAAATTAAACAATTTGTTGGGCAGTTTGAAACAGCGGCTGCCAATGAGCCAGATCATATTTTGGTGAGTTATGTTTATTCGGTTCAATTAAAACAAAAGCCACAGATTGCAGCCGAAATTGCTGAGATGAAATGGATCGATTTGACTGACCAAGCAACGTTGTTAGCACCGTTGACTAGCGAAGTGGTGATTCCATGGTGTCAGCAAAATCGAATGAGCTAGGATGGTCTTTTACTTGTCCCGCTGCGAGACATACGGCATAAATTTTTTGACAGCCAAGTTGTTCTAAAGCCTGAGAAAGTGCGGTGATAGAGCTGCCTGTGGTCATCACATCATCTAAAATCAGCACTGTTCTATAGCAAATTGTATTGGATGGTTTTGCAACAAACTGCTGTTCAATATTCTCCAATCGTTCTAAGCGTGATAATCCCTTTTGCGAATGTTGTGCCAAGCGCTGTATCGGTTGCCAAACAGGAACGTCTAATTTTTTACCGAGCGCTTTGGCTAATAGTAGTGTTTGATTGAAACCTCGTTCCACTAAACGATCGGTTGAAATGGGCATTGGAACGATTGCGTGGACTTTTGGAAGTCGAAGCTGTAACAACACACCATTTAATAATCTTTGATGATGTAATTTTTGTTCATATTTGAATTGTTGAATAATCCGATTGATCGGGTAGTCATAATGACAAGCGACATACACTTGTTGGTGATTACGTTGGATCTGTTGTTTTAACCAAGGTAACTGTTGCCAACAGCTTTGGCAGATACCAAACTGTTGCTTGATGCCGACCTCACATAGGCTACACGGCGTCACATAATCAAAAAGTCGTTGTGCGTGTGTACTGAGGGATTTAAACATAGGCATAACGCGGTGCTTTAGGTAACCAGCGTTTGAGTAAGCCTGCTGCGTGTTGTGGGTAATCTTTTAAAATCTGTTCCGCAACGTAGTGTGCTTGAGTTAGTAGGTGGTCATCACGTTCTAATCGTGCAACACGAAAGCCCATATCACCAGTTTGTTTAGTACCTAATAGCTCGCCAGGTCCTCGTATTTCCAAGTCCTTTTCAGCAATCACGAAACCATCGTTACTTTCACGTAAAATAGAAAGCCGTTCCTGACCATTTTGCGACAAAGGGACTTTGTATAATAATGCGCAAAAACTCGCAGTAGCACCACGTCCAACTCGTCCACGGAGTTGATGTAACTGAGAAAGCCCCAAACGTTCTGCATTTTCAATCACCATAATCGATGCATTGGGAACGTCCACACCGACCTCGATGACGGTAGTGGCAATCAGCAGTTGTAGTTGGTTGTCTTTAAAGGCCTGCATGACCGATTGCTTCTCATCAGCTTTCATTTTGCCATGTACTAGACCAATGTTGATATCTGGAAAACGTTCTCTGATTTCCTGATAGGTGGCTTCTGCGGCTTGAGCATCTAAGGTCTCAGATTGCTCAACTAAGGTACAGACCCAATAGGCTTGTTTACCTTCGCGGCAGTTGGTTGCGATTCGTTGTAGGACTTGTTCACGACGATCCAGAGGAATGGTCACTGTTTGAATTGGTGTACGTCCTGGTGGCAGTTCATCAATAACCGATGTATCTAAATCACCATAAGCACTCATGGCGAGGGTACGGGGAATCGGGGTTGCCGTCATCACCAACTGATGGGGCGTAAATTGATCTACGCCTTTATTTCTAAGTGCAAGGCGCTGATCCACGCCGAAGCGATGTTGTTCATCAATGATTACTAAGCCAAGTTTGGAAAATTCAACATTGTCTTGGAATAGCGCATGTGTGCCGACGATGAGCTGCGAATGTCCTGCTTTGACCTGTTGTTCGGCGTGCGTACGTGCTTTACCTTTCTGTTTGCCCGATAGCCATGCAACTTGAATCCCCAATGGCTCGAACCAGCGTTTAAAGTTCAAATAATGCTGTTCAGCTAAGATTTCAGTGGGTGCCATCAATGCCACTTGCCAATCTGCTTCTAGCGCATGACAGGCCGCTACGGCAGCGACCAAGGTTTTACCTGCACCGACATCGCCTTGAACTAAGCGCAACATTGGTTGGTCTTGTTTTAGATCTTGTAGAATTTCTTTGGAAACGCGTTTTTGTGCATTGGTCATTTGAAAGGGCAGTGCTTCTAAGAGTTTCTTCGCCAGAACTTTACTGCTGCTAAAACGTGGTGCGGCGATTTGTCGAATAAAAGCACGACGAGTAAGTAAACTAATCTGGTGAGCCACTAATTCTTCAAAGATTAAGCGTTGCTGTGCGGGATGTGAGCCTTGATTGAGTTGCAGCATATTGGCATCAATCGGCGGTTCATGAATGTAATGTAGCGCTTGTTTGAGTTCATAGCCATTGCTGTATTTACTCGGTAGCAGTTCAGGTAGATCATCACTATGATGTTTCAAAGCCTGACGGACATATTCACGCAACTTTGGTTGCGTCAGACCTTCTGTACTTGGATAGATCGCGGTGAGCTGAGTTTGTGGCAATGCGGTATGCTGGTGGATGACTTGAATTTCGGGATGATACAGTTCTAAACCACGCGCACCAACGCGTACTTCCCCGAAGATGCGTAATCGAGCACCCATTTGGATGCGATCAGTTAAGCCTTTATAGATATGATAAAAACGTAATGTGACTTTGCCGAAATCATCTTGCAATAATGCAGCGAGGGATTTCTTTTTTCCTGGTGGGAAATCGACGGATCTGACCTCACCTTCAAGCAAATAGCTGCGTCCAACAACCAACTGATTCATCGGAATAATCGTGCTACGATCTTCATAGTCACGGGGAAGATGAAACAATAAATCATCCGTGCTAAAAATATGAAGCTTTTCTAATAGGGTCGCTGCGCTAGCGCCAACGCCTTGTAACTGCTGGACTGAACTCATATTTGATCAAGGACATGTATGCATATTTTATTTATTGGTTATGGTAAAACATCTCAGCGTGTCGCTAAACACTTATTTGAGTGTGGTCACCACATTAGCACAATTAGTCGTAGTGAAAAAACAGATTGTTATGCGACTCATGCTATTCAAGACGTGCAGCGACTTGATTTAACAGCATTTCGTCCAATTGATGTGGTTTATGTGCTTCTCGCACCATCTCAAAGTGGCATTGAGTCTTATCAACACACTTATGTTGATAGTGTTGAGCCGATTGTTCGGGCCTTAAAATCACATCCCGTGCAACGCATCATTATTGTGTCTTCAACTCGGGTCTATGGTGAAAGTGCTGGTGAGCGAATTGATGACGAATCACTGATACAACCTGCCGATGAGCAAGGGCATTTGCTGCGTAAGATGGAACTTTTATGGCAAGCGCATTATCCAGAGCGTAGTATTATCGTTCGACCAACGGGTATCTATGGGACATCGATTGTTCGATTAAAAAGATTGGCTGAGCAAACACGCATTTATCCGACCATTCACTATAGTAATCGGATTCATATCGATGACTTAGCCAAGTTTTTGGCCATGTTAGCTGATCTTTCAGAAGTGGAATCTAGTTATATTGTCAGCAACAATCAGCCTTTACCGATGCATGAGATTTTACTTTGGTTTCAGCAACAACTTGATTTTCCTCAGTTACAGCTGGTTTCTCAACAACATACCGGTAAGCAAATTTATGCGACAAGGCTACTGAGAACAGCTTTTAAATTTGACCATTTGATTTGCTTTAATGACTATGCTGAGGCGCTATTGGTACATAGTAATAAATGAAATTTTGATTAAAATGTGACGTGGTTGTTCTTTTTTGGGGTTGGATTCTTGATTTTTACTCTCTGTGAATACAGGGCTGATTGAAGCCGATATGTGTACATGGATTGCGCTAAGGCATTAAGGGGTATATATGAAAAAAATAATTTGCTCGATGTTACTTGGCTTGATGACGACAACGAGTTGGGCGAGTGAAAAAGTATGGTGTGTATTTGATCCTTTGAGTACGCAGGGAGATATTAGCCGCCGTTTACATGATATTCGGTTATATGCGCAACATAGCCAAGTCCAATTGAAATTTAAAACCTTCAAAAATGAAAAAGAGGCGATCCATGCATTTGATCAAAATGAATGCTCTGGTTTAGTCGCATCCAATTTTAATACCTATCGTTATAATCCATTTATGGGCAGTACCAGTGGCATTGGTCTGATTCCAAATAATCGAACGGCAAGGGTGTTTTTACAGCTGCTTACCAATCCGAATGTCGAAAAACGTATGATTGGTTCCGAGTATGAAGTGGTTGGCATGATTCCAGTGGGTACGGTCTATATGATCATGAATACCCAAAAGATCCAGAAAGTCTCACAACTAAAAAATAAGACTATTGGGATTTTGGTGGATAATCCACCGCAACTGGCATTGGCGCAAAGTGTCGGAGCAAAACCTGTTTATGTGGATTTTGCAAATGCCATAGATTTATTCAAACAGAAGAAAATTGATATCTTGGCTGCACCCGCTTATGGGGTGTTGCCATATAACTTAAAGACCGAGTTTGGTGATAAGACTCAAGTGGTCAATTTTCCTGTGGCTTATTTTGCTGTCAATATCGTGATCCGCCCTCAAGCATACCCAGCAGGTTTTGGTCAGAATATTCGAACTTGGTTTGTTAAAAATAGCCATGTTTTGTCTGCTCAAGCAATTCAATGGGAAAACCAATTGCCTGCATATTATTGGGCTGATATTTCAGCTCATGAAAAACAAGGTTATGACGCTTTGGTGATGCGAATTCGTAATCGCTATGTGGCATCTGGTTACTATGATGCTTATTTTGTTGAACTAATCAAACGTTTAAGGTGTTTGGATGAACCCAAATACATCGAATGTCGAAGATAGATAAACAATAACGGCAACCGAAGTTGCCGTTATTGTTTTTGCTGTTAAGCCTTTTTGCGTTTGAGGCGACGTTTGGCTTGTTGTGATGCCATTGCCTCTAAAGCAGTTGCAAGTTCTTCATCACTGAATGTAGTGATGTGTTGCAGCATTTGTAAGGTGGTTTCATCTAACACAAGTCGTGCACCTGCCGCCATCTCACTGAAGTTATCATCATATTCAATGAAACCTTGTTCATTATTGCGAATATAGTTTTGTTGAGTGAGAACTTTGATAAAACTCTGAAAGAGGGATTTATCAAAGAATTCTGGTGAGTTGAACTCATAAAGTACAGATAAACGCTGACCTAATAAATGACTTAACTCTTCAACTTGCTTGGTCGAAATATTGCCAGAACCGCGTTGCGTAATCAGCGCAAGCGTCATGTAGTAGCGTTCTAAACTTTGTTTCACTGGCATTGCTAAAGTTAAAAGCTTTTGATGCTCTTCACTATTTGGTGTTGGGCTAAACAAGTTGTCATCATGATCTTGGAAAATCAAACCAAGCTGAACCAGCGCATCGATATAGCTATCAATGTGTTGTTGTAGTTCAGAAGGCTGCCATTTCATAAACAGTTCGGCTTTTAAGAACGGATACAAGGTACGAATCACATTACTTAGATCTGCTTTATTAATTTTACCGTTGTGCTCAACCAGTGAGGCAACCAAAGATGGCAATACAAAGGCATGCAAAATATTATTACGGAAATAGGTGAGTAAGACTGCTTGATTATCTTCAATTGCAATAATATCGCCCAAGACATGCTGAACACGTTTGATCAGTTTAAGTTTTAAACCATAAGCAATGATTTCTTTACCTGATAATGATGTCACTTGCGTACGTTCATCATAAGGCTGTTGGGTGACAAGGTCTCGGTAAATATCGAGCTGTTTTATACAGATTTCCTCGTCCAGCGTATGTTTTGGTGTGGCCAATAACACCAAAGAAAGCAATGAAACAGGATTCACAACCACGGCACGGTTAATGTTTTCTAAAATCAGATTGGCAGAGCTTGCAACCACATTGGAGATTTCGGCTGAAATAGGCGCATCATTTTTTTCGACGTGAACATTGTCTGCTTGATGCTGTTTTAAAATATCATCCAAGAAAACAGGTTCACCGAAGTTGACGTGAACTTTACCGAAAATTCTTTCAATTTTACGTAAGGTTTTTAAGATACCAAAAATAGATTCAGCCTCTTTCGGCTTACCTTGCATTTCACCAACGTAGGTCGCACCTTCCATCAAGCGCTCATAGCCAATATAAGTAGGTAAAAATACGATCGGTTTGGCAGGTCCACGAAGGTGACCTTGAATGGTCATTGCCAACATGCCTGTTTTCGGTGGAAGTAAACGTCCTGTACGTGAACGTCCGCCTTCGATAAAGTATTCGATCGGTGTGTTACGAGATAAAATGCTATATAAATATTCTTTAAATACAGATGTGTAAAGTGCATTGCCACGGAAAGAGCGGCGAATAAAGAACGCACCACCACCACGCAATAATTGCCCCACAAACGGCATATTTAAATTATCACCCGCAGCGATATATGGAATCATCAAGCCGCGTTTATAAATCACATAGGACAATAATAAATAGTCGATATGGCTACGATGACATGGGGTATAGATAATTTCATAATCTTTTGCCAGCTCACGCACGGTGCTAAAGTTGTGTACTTCGACGCCGTCATAGAGTTGCGTCCATAAACGTGTCAGTGCCATATCGGCAAAACGCACAGCTGAAGCAGAATAGTCTGAAACGATTTCATTGACATAACCAATGGCACGACGTTCAGCCTCTAGCATGCTGATTTTATGGTGAATGCTTTCACGGCGAATTGCATCTTGCACATCTGGTGCTTTGACCACGGACTGCATGACATTACGGCGATCGGATAAATCAGGGCCGAGTACCACTTCACGCTGTTGATCTAAATAAGTATCGAGTGAGCTTGCAATATACGTTGCAGGAGAAATATTTGGATGCTGTGTTTTCGCATAGTCAACCAATTCACGTAAACATTGGGGTTCATGGAACTCTAAGTAGGATTGGCGGCCATGTAAGCCTATATTGACCAATTGCTTTACTGTACTCGGTGTTGCCCAAGTATCTGAAAATAATAATTTGAACCAAGAATCTTCTTTATCTGGTGATCGTCCCCAAAGTACGGTCACAGGAATCAATTGAACTTCAATGTTAGGATTTTGTTCAAGGGCTTCGATCAGTTGTAATAAGCGTGGAGGATAAGTTTGAGTGTTGAAAAAAATATTATCGTTCTGATGTAAAAAAAGGACTGAATTTTTTTCTTGATAGTTGCCAAAACTCAAAGGATCTAGCGCAGGTTTTAGCTTAAGGCGACGCGTCTCACCATCGACCACCAGCGCATTACTATGCGAATAGTTTTGTAATACATAGCATACGACTTTATTTGGATCGGCTGGGCTTTGTTCTGTTGTGGTGGATTCTACAGGAACTTCACCAAGAACGTGCGGGGTTACCACAAGGTCAAGTAACTTACTCGAAAGTTGACGATACATTTGACCAAATCCTGTCTTGGACATTACGAACTCCTAAATATAACCCTAACATCAAGTCATGATGAACACGACATTCTGCTGTATTCTGACATAAAACGGTATGCTATTTTCTGACAAAATATAGCGTATTTGGTAGATTTTATCGTTAAAAATCGTATTTTTAGCAGGTATAAATAGAATAATGCGATGGGTAAATCATTTTATCTTGGCTACAATCTATATTAATCGACTCATCTCGATTAAGATGATTATTCTTGCTCCGCCTTAGGTTTCAAGCAAAATACTGCTTTGCTATGGCCCTCGTTATTTCTCCCTCATTGTTGTAAAAAGGTGATTACATGAATGCTTTAACGCAAGAACTCGTTGAGCTTTTGACGCTAGAAAGACTGGAAGCCAATATCTTTCGGGGCAATAGTCGCAACTTGGTTGGCAAACGTGTATTTGGTGGACAAGTGCTTGGGCAAGCATTAAGAGCAGCGTCATATACCACAGATCGTCCTGCGCATTCGTTACATGCATATTTCCTTTATGGTGGGGATGTTGATGCTCCGATTATTTATGAAGTAGATTCGCTTCGAGATGGGAAAAGCTTTGCCAGTCGTCAAGTGCGGGCGATTCAACATGGGCGTACTATTTTTTCGGCAATGGTTTCTTTTGCCAATCCTGAAGAAGGCTTAAATTATCAACATAAAGAGCCCGAATATCCTGCACCTGAAAGTTTGAAATCAGAAAATGAACTGAAAGAAGCGATGATTAATTTTGTCCCTGAAAATGTTCGTGCCAGTTTTATGCGTGAACGTCATGTGGAAATTCGCCCAGTTCAGCCAGTCAACCCTTTTCAGCCGCAACCTGAAGCACCGTTTTATGCACATTACATTCGAACCCATGGTGATATTGCTAAAAATTTGGATGAAATCTCATTGCATCAAGCGATCGTGGCATTTTATTCAGATTTCACTTTGATGACCACAGCATTGCGTCCACACGGTTTGTCGTGGATTTCTCCAAATCTACAGTGTGCCAGTATTGATCATACGATTTATTTCCATCGCCCATTGCGTGCAGATGAATGGATGCTCTATGAAATGGAAGCGACCATTAGCGCAAGCTCTCGTGGACTTAATTTTGGTCGGATGTGGCAAGATGGTCAGTTGGTCTGTAGTACGGTTCAAGAAGGTTTGATTCGGCTCAGAGAAATCGAAACCCAATAACAAATAAATTTATACTAAGGCCATCATTCTGATGGCTTTTTTATGATATAGATGTGACAAAAAATTGCTCGATTCTTCAACATGAGCATGCCATAGTAGCAATAAGTTAAAAAACTTTATCAAGCATAATGAATTTAAATACACAGATTTTACTGGCCGCTGTGCTCGGTGTGGCATTTGGTTTTTTGTTAAATGCTTACCCACAAACGATATTTGTTGACTATAGTTTATATGGGCTCGGTATTTTAAGTAACATTTTCATTGGTTTGTTGAAAATGCTATTGATTCCATTGATCTTTAGTTCAATTGTGGTCGGTGTTTCAAACTTACAAGCAGGTGGACAATTTGGACGCGTCTGGAAAATCACAGCGCTGAGTTCGATCACCACCACCACCTTGGCACTGATTCTCGGCATCAGCTGTGCACATCTTTTTGACGTGGGCAAGGGGATTGATATTCAAATTTTCCAAGCCGATA
The DNA here is from genome assembly GCF_022549455.1 of Acinetobacter sp. NIPH 1852. Classification (NCBI taxonomy): domain Bacteria; kingdom Pseudomonadati; phylum Pseudomonadota; class Gammaproteobacteria; order Moraxellales; family Moraxellaceae; genus Acinetobacter; species Acinetobacter sp. NIPH 1852. Next base: position 54,695 of record NZ_JAKZGG010000013.1, read on the forward strand.
TGCAAAGTCATCAGACCCCAGACACGCTAACCCCCTCTAGTTTTTTGACCAATTTTGTACAAAACACCCTGATCAACCCATTTAAAGCCTTTAGTGAAGGCAATGTTTTGGCGGTCGTGGTATTTGCATTATTTTTGGGTGTTGCGTTAGTTAAAGGTGGAGAACGTTTTGCGCTGGTACGGAATAGCTTTCAACAATTCTTTGAAATGATGATGATGCTGGTGGGTTGGGTGATGAAACTTGCACCGATCGGCATTTTCGCATTACTCGCCAAACTGATCGCCAGTGAAGATCTTTCTGTATTGAGTCGTTTAGTTGAATTCGCGGCTGTGGTCACAGGAACCACGATATTTCATGGTCTGGTTGTACTCCCTTTATTGTTATGGATATTCGGTCGAATGGATCCGATTACCTTTTTTAAGGGGGCTAGAGCAGCCTTGGTGACCGCTTTTGCAACCAGTTCCAGTTCAGCGACCATGCCGCTTAGTTTGAAATGCGCACAAGAAAATCTCGGTGTTAGACCGCAAACTGCAGGTTTTGTTATTCCTCTCGGCACGCAGCTTAATATGGATGGTACGGCGCTGTATGAAGCAGCGGCAGCATTGTTTATTGCCAATCTGATGGGTTTAGATTTATCCATCACCCAACAGATTATTGTCTGTTTGGTGGCGATTGTTGCTTCTTTAGGTGCGCCTGGGATTCCAAGTGCTGGCATGGTCACTATGATTATGGTGTTACAATCTGTTGGTCTACCCGCAGAGGCGATTGCAATTTTACTGCCTATTGATCGTTTATTGGATACAGTACGTACCGTGGTAAATGTGCAGGGCGATATGATGATTAGTGTCGTGGTTGATCGGCATACACCTGAGTGAAAAATATAAATGACAGTATGTGAGCGATAGATTGTATATCGCTCAGGCAGAGCGACTGGTGTCAGTTCAGTTGGAAGAATATTGCTTAGTTCAGCCAATGATGAAAATGTTGGATAAAGTTTTGGTTATTTAATTAGTTGAAAAGTGCATTAAAAAAAATGATTTTAATTCCATGATATGCTGAAATATAAAAGAAAAAAAGATGATATATATTCTAATAAATTAATAGTTTTAAAAATATATATATGAAATTAAAGCCATTTTATGACAAATGTCTTAAGAAAATATAGATAATCATTCTTGTTTGCACTATCATTTGTTTGTTTTTTGTCTGAGATCGTTTCTGGTCGCTAAAGAAAAATAGCGATGGAAAGGATATTCCGTTCTTTACCGCTTCGGGGGAAGCTATGAAAAACCGTTTTTTTCTAAAAAATCCAATCGTAATGAGTGGTTTGTTATTCGGTAGTTTTGCGCCTATGTTGCATGCTGAGACAGCACAAGAGAGCAAAACCATGGTTCTGCCTACCATTCAGGTGATCGGTTCACAGGATGGCGCTGTTTCTAAGATACCGGGTGCGGCTGTGATTGTAGATCAGGAGCAAATCCAAAAATTTGTCCCGACCTCGACCGAAGATATTTTAAAGCGTGTTTCAGGCGTTTATGTCAAACCTGAAGAAGAGTCTGCTGTTGTTGCCAATATCGGTATGCGCGGTATTAGCTCGGCTGATTATAAAACCTTAATTTTAGAAGATGGTGTGCCTGTTGCACCGGGTCTATTTGTGGGGAATGGTCGTTATTACAATCCGCGTGTACAACGCATGGATAGTATTGAAGTTCTGAAAGGTTCTTCGGCATTGCGTTATGGTCCATCAAATATTGGTGGAGTCATTAACTATCGTACTAAGCAACCTAAAGATGGTGCATTGGTCGATCTGTCGATTGGCTCTTGGGATACCTATAAAACCACAGTTGAATTGGGTGGCAGCTCTCCAAATAAAGACAGTAACTTTGGTGCAATTTTAAGTTGGGCTAAAAGTGACGGTTTCATGGACAAGAGCTATGAAATGAAAGATGCAGTCATCAAAGCGGGTACTGCGATTGGCGATAATCAATGGTTAGGTGTTAAATTTACCCATTATGAAAATGATGCCAACATTTCATATCGTGGGCAGTTCTTGGGTGAATATCATGCCAAGAAAAAGAACAATCCTGCACCAGATGACTGGTTCTTGACTGAACGTAACTCATTCGATATCAACCATCATTGGAACATCAATGCGGATACAGAACTTCAAACCTTGGTGTATTGGAGTGAAATGAACCGTGATTACTGGCGTTATGGGGTTAATGGAGCTGCTTCAAAAACTGCTGGTCGTTGGGTATATACCGATAGTGTGAACGGTAATAACCGTGCCTTTGAGCGTGTGGGTGCTGAAACCCGTTTAGTGGCAAAACATAATTTGTTCAATATCGCAAGTGAAGCTGAAGTTGGTCTACGCTTGATGAATGAAAAAATGGATGATGTGACCATTAATGCGACTCGTGCAACACCACGCACAGGTGCGACGACAAAGGATACAAAAGACACTGCTAAAAGTGTCGCGTTATATGCGCAAAACCGTTTAGATATTACCGATCAGTTGTCAGTGACACCAGGTCTTCGTATCGAACGTTATGAGCAGCAACGTGAAGACAAACAAAAAAGTGAAACGGTTAAAACTTCAAATACAGAAGTGATGCCTGGTCTAGGCGTGACCTTCCAATTGGTTCCAGCTGTACAGCTTTATGGTAGTGTTTATAAAGCTTTTTCTCCAGCGTTGAATGGTGACTCTCTCAGTGGTATGAAGGATCAGAAATTGGATGCAGAAACTGCAGTCAGTTGGGAGTTGGGTTTAAGAGGTCAGCAGGATATCTTTAAATATGAGTTGACTGCCTTCCGAATGGACTTTGATAACCAAATTATTCCAGCAAACAGTAACTCTGACTTTCAAAGCACCAATGGTGGAAAGACCTATAATCAAGGTCTTGAAAGTGCGATCAGTGTAGAATTGGAAAATGGCTTTGATGTATTTGCCAATGTCACTTGGGTGGCAGATGCACAGTTCAAAGGTGATCGTTACAATAAAAATGGTACGCTTAAATCAAGAAATGGCGATCGTGTACCTTATACGCCAGAATGGGTTGCAAATTTAGGTTTCGGTTATAGCTATGCGGGTTTACGTACCCAGCTTAGCGCGAACTATATGGGTTCGCAGTTTACTGATGAGCTCAATACCAAACCAATTGTAGAAAATACATCAGGTTTCTTTACTGGGAAAATTGATGCTTATACAACCGTTGATTTAACCTCTCGCTATACACTCAATGATCAAGTTGAATTCTATGGCGCAGTGAAAAACTTGGAAGACAAGCGATATATGGCAAGCTTGCGTCAAGGGATTTATGTAGGCCCTGAGCGTTCATTTGAAGCAGGCGTTCGCTATCGCTTCTAATTACATTTGTTCATAAATAAAAGCCCTCATCCTAAGATGGGGGCTTTTTGTATTGATTTAGCATAATTTCGTTTAAGCAGCTGGTTGTAAAGCACGTTTCGCAGCAGGAGAGTTGTTTAAATAGTTGACCGCATCTTGGGTATTTCCTTCTTTGACAGGATCATACCACGGCATGAGGTAATCAATTTGTTGTGAAATTAACCAAAGTGGGTTTGGTAATATTTGATCATCGTTGCGTCCCTGTTTATACCATTCTAACCAAATCCAAGGTTTGAACGGACTCGGTTTCTTATCGGCAAAACGAGGGTCTTGACCCATGATGTGTGCTGCGCCATCCACCCATAAGCCAAGTACGCCAATAATCACCGCAACGCTGAGATAGTAACGAGCGATATAACCACCACCGAGATGACGATAAAGATCAAAGGCAACGGTACGGTGTTCGATTTCTTCTGAACCATGCCATTTGATTAAATCAATCATTTCTGGGTCAGCACCAAGCTCTTCCCAGCGTTTGTTATACAACGCATATTTACCAAGCACGCAAGTCATATGCTCAACAGTAGCGATAACACCTAAACGGAACAGATCCCATTGATGATCAAGTATTTTTGGGACTTCTTTGCCAAAAGGTTTATCCGCTAAAGCTTTGTTAAATACAAAGTCCATAATGTCGAGGTTGCGTTGAATATCAATATTGCGTTGGCTTAGATATTCTTTGTTTGCCGAGGTATGTGCAACCGCATGCATGGCTTCTTGGCGAATAAATGCTTGTACATCTTCTTTCAGTTTTGGATCGGTAATTTCAGGCAAAACTTTATTATATAAACGACAGAACCAAAACTCACCTGCGGGTAAGATATTGTTAATTTCATTAATAAAATAACTAGCGAAAGGTTGATTTGGAATCCAATCTACAGGCGTTTTTTCCCAATCAAACTTTACTTTGCGAGGGAGAATTTTATAGTCAATCGAAGAACCAAGAACTTTGTTCTTCACAAATGATAGTAATTTCATCGTTTAGTCCTAATCGATAGTGCAATGAACCAATAGTATGGAGTATATGAAAATACGCCACCTATTGTGTTTAGCAATTCAGGACAATTAAAATTTATTTTATGCATCAAGTTGCATGAAATGCAATATGAGGGGTTTTTGAGACTTTATTCTCGTCGTATGTTTTACGAAACCTTGTTTCTCATCACGCAGTTTCGCAAAATATATCATGCATGGTCTAAAAAATTGCGCCGTATGCGGCACATGCTGCAAACATCTATGTAAGATTTACAGATACTATTCTTCAAGATCAGCATCTGTAGCTTCTGGAATTTGATCGAGGTCAAATTCAGTCGCTTGGTCGAGTGTATAATTCAAACGGCCACCCATCACACTTGCCAGTTCTTCTAAGCCAATTTTATTGAGTGATGAAAACAGTTGAATCGAAAAGTCTAGCTTCATCTTTTTCAATTGTTGTTTCACATCTAATAAGGTTTTATTGGCAGGTCCACGATTGAGTTTGTCCGCCTTGGTTAAAAGGATGTGCACAAATAAATGACGTGAATGCGCCCATTCCAACATCATTAAGTCAAAATGCTGCAATGGATGACGAATATCCATCAATAACACTAACCCTTGTAAGCTTTGGCGATGGATTAGATAGTTTTCTAATTCTTTTTGCCAAACCAGTTTCATCGCTTCAGGTACGGCTGCATAACCGTAACCCGGTAAATCGACTAAACGTTGGTCAGGATTACCTAGGCTAAAAAAGTTGATCATTTGGGTACGACCCGGTCTTTTCGATGCACGAGCCAATTGTTTTTGATTGGTCAGCGCATTGATTGCACTGGATTTACCTGCATTTGATCGACCAGCGAAAGCAATTTCATAGCCTGTATCTTCTACGCATAAAGCAAGCTTTGGCGCACTCATTAAAAACTCAGCTTGGCGTAACCAATTTAAAGACTGGTTTGCATAAAGTGTTAATGCAGGATCAGTCTGTTTCTCATAACTGATTTTTTCTTTTGGGGCGAGTTTAGCTTTGGTATCTTTCGATTGTTGACGCTGACGCATAGAAGCTTACTTTAAAATTTGAAATAGCGAGATCCATTATAAAGGATGTCGGAGATTCGTGCGAATCCTCATGACGAGGCTTTTGGAATGAGTTGTAAAAAATCAATATTTGAATGCTGAGACGAGGGGAGAATACTGTGTTGCAATACTTCTCCCACGGTATATTGATCAAGACTTTGATAAAAGCTCTCCAATGCTTGATCTAAAATTCCTTTAAGTCCGCAGTGCGCACGTAAAACACAAGGTGGGGTATTGCATTCTACAATTTGCTGATGACCTTGTAAGATGCGAACGATCTCACCGAGTTTTAGATTTTTAGCTTCTGGATTGAGGCGAATACCGCCGCCTTTACCACGTGTGGTAATGATCCAGTGTTGCTTCCCCATAAAGTGAACAATTTTAACCAGATGGTTTTGCGAAACATGTAAATCTTGAGCAATATCTGCAATCGTATACGGTACATCACTCGGGCGAGCGACATACATCAAAATTCTAAGTGCATAATCAGTAAACTTATTGAGTTGCATGGTATTTCACTCAATCTAATGCTTTAAATACAAAGGGCTAGTCTATCATAGACTAGCCCTACGCAAAATGCAGCGCCGATTAGTTGAGTTTGACACCACCCGTGCCAAAAGCCTCGCTATGGATATTTTCTGCTGCAATGCCACGAGCGATCAGTGCTTTATGCTGTTCTGCCATAAATGGCATTGGGCCACATAAGTAATAATCTGCACTTGTCGGTAATAATGCAGCATCCATCGAACTTAAATCTAAGCGCCCTACAATGTCGTAATCTTCCCCGAGTACATCATCCGTATGTGGAAATTCATAAGCCGTAAATGTGCTGAGACGTGGATACTTGGCTTTAAGTTCATGAATATGTTTTTTCATCGCATGAACTTGGCTGCTACGACATGCATGGATAAAACTGACAGGTTGTGGCATATCCAAAGTCACCAATTGATTGAGCATGGCAATCATTGGGGTTAATCCGACACCACCACTAATGAAGACATTGCGCTTGTTACTATTCATTAAGTAGAAATTCCCTGTTGGTGCAGACACTTCAATTTCTGAGCCTTCAGCTAAACCATGTAATGTACTTGAAACCCAGCCACTTGCTAACTCACCTTTTTCATCTTCGCGCTTCACAGATATTCGTAAATAATCCGATTGTGGACTAGTGGATAAAGTGTATTGGCGTGGTTGTCTGAGATTTAGCTCAGGCACAAAGACACGAACAGAGATGTATTGACCTGCTTCATATTGTGGTAAATCACCGCCATCGACTGGCGCAAGATAGAAGGAGGTGATTTCATCACTTTCAACGACTTTCTTGGCGATTTTAAAATTGCGCCAGCCTAACCAACTGCCTTTATTTTGCTGATGTTGCTCATATATGGCTTTTTCAGTGCTGATGAATAGATCAGCCAATTGACCATAAGCAGCCGCCCAAGCGTCAATAAGTGGATCTTGCATTGAAATATTCAGAACTTCACTGATGGAGTGGAGGAGGTTTTCACCCACAATGCCGTAATCTGGTGATTGAATATTTAGGCTGACATGTTTGTGTGCAATCAGTTCAACCACAGGTAAAAGCACGGAAGGATCTTCAATATTTTCAGCATAAGCGAGGACTGCGCCAGCAAGTGCCTGTGCTTGTGCACCACTACGTTGATGCCCCATATTAAAGGTTTCTTTTAATTCAGGATTATTTCCTAACATGCGGTTATAAAAATAGCCCGTTAACGCGATACCATTTTCACGCAGTACAGGAACAGTGGCTTTTACAAGGTCAATTTGCTGCGGAGTCATTTTAGATCTCTCTTGGCTATCGTTTATAAGATGTATTTAAAATATACCTTTAATTTTGCATTTGCAATATGTATTTAAAGAAAACCATAAAAAAAATAAGGGATAATAAATTATCCCTTGATTTATAAATGAATAAAGCTTTATTTCCCAAATAATGAACCTAATAGCCCACGGACAATTTTTTGTCCTGAACTCCCACCTAAACTACGCGCGGCACTCTTGGCAAAAGTCCCGACAATGTCTTGGGTCATTTTGGCGCGTTGTTGGGCTGCTTTTTCCTCAGCACGTTGTTGCTCACGGGCTAAACGTTCTTGCTCTTTGAGTTGTTGTTTTTCGGCAGCTTCTTGTTCTTTGATTTGTTGCTTTTCGAGTTCAGCTTGCTGTTTTTGTTGCTCACGTTCCGCGACTTTGTTTTGCAGCATTTCATAAGCACTATCTCGATCAACTGCCTGATCGTATACACCTGCAACGATACTCTGCGCAATAATCACTTGGCGTTCTTCGACGGTGATGGGGTTAAATGATGAGTAAGGTGGCATCACCCAGCCACGTTCTACAATCTGCGGCGTACCTTGTTCATCTAGACAACTAATCAATGCTTCACCCACTGCAAGTTCAGTAATGGCTTGATCCACTTTAAAGTCTGGATTGGCACGGAAGGTATCAGCCGCAGTTTTGACTGCTTTTTGATCCTTCGGTGTAAATGCACGTAATGCATGTTGTACTCGATTTCCCAATTGACCTAATACGCTTTCAGGTAGATCCAGTGGGTTTTGGGTGATGAAGTAGATCCCAACGCCTTTGGAGCGAATTAAGCGAACCACTTGCTCGATTTTTTGCTGTAAGGCTGGGCTGGCATTATCAAATAATAAATGTGCCTCATCGAAGAAGAACACCAATTTAGGTTTATCCATATCGCCGACTTCAGGCAGTTGTTCAAAGAGTTCTGACAACATCCAAAGTAAGAAGGTGGCATATAGTTTTGGGGTATTCATGAGTTTATCGGCAGCTAAGATATTGATATAGCCATGACCGTTACTATCAGTTTGAATGAAATCCAGAATATTTAGACTGGGTTCGCCAAAAAACTGCTCGCCACCTTGATCGCCCAATGCCAATAGATTGCGCTGAATCGCACCGATACTTGCAGGAGATAGATTGCCGTATTCTGCTTTCAATTCGGAAGTGTGTGCGCTGACATAACTCAGCATCGATTTAAGATCTTTAAAGTCGATGAGTAATAAGCCTTGATCATCGGCAATGCGGAACACGGCTGAGAGTACACCTTCTTGGGTGTCATTTAGATTGAGCATGCGTGCTAACAGCAATGGGCCAATTTCTGAGATCGTGGTGCGAATCGGATGTCCTTGTTGCCCAAATAAATCCCAAAAGATCACAGGAGATGCTGCAAATGCGACGCTGTCTACTTTGAGTAGGTTGAGGCGTTCTTCAAATTTTGGACTACTGCTGCCTGCTTTGGCGAGACTTGAAACATCACCTTTGGCATCGGCCAAGAATACAGGGATGCCAAGCCGAGAGAAGCTTTCTGCAAGAACTTTGAGCGTAACAGTTTTACCTGTACCCGTTGCACCTGCGATCAAACCATGTCGGTTGGCAAATTTAGAATGTAGAACAATATCTTGTGTTGTATCTGTGGTTTTTTTCGCAATAATGATGGGTGTGCTCATTCTTCACCTATTCTTCGTGTTATTCCAGTTGTTTTAGTGCATTTTGAATATCTTGGATCAAATCTTCGGGATGTTCTAGTCCTATACAGAAGCGAACCAATAAACCTTGTTGTAAATGTGTATTTTCAAGTGTGCGCATTTGTTTTAAGTCGTACAGCATAACTAAGCTAATAGGCCCACCCCAACTAAAACCTAGTTTGAAAAGGTCTAAGCTATCGCAAAACTTTCGAACGGCTGCAAGGTCATATTCAGGTTTAAAGATCACGCTGACTAAACCAGCGCTTTTGCCTGTGTTACACACGTCCTTCCAGAAGCAATGACCCGCTGAATCGGGGTTGCTTGGATGCAGTACTTGGCTGAATTGAGGTTGGTGTTTTAACCATTCGAGTAGCTTATTTGCATTTTGTGCTTGTTGTTCATAACGTAAAGACATGTGTGCCAAGCTACGCTGGATTTGTGCGGTGTCATCACCAGAAACAGAGATGCCTTGTATCGCATGCATACGGAACAGTTTGTGGTGTAACGCTTGATCACGTGTTACGACCGAGCCCATGAGTATGTCACCGCCGCCGCTTGGATATTTAGTCAATGCATGAACGGTGATATCCACTGAAAGATGTTCATCTGAAAAATCAAAGGCATTAAAGGCAAGTCCAGCACCCCATGTATTATCTAGCACTGTTAGCACATTCGCTTGTTGAGCCTTTTTGACTAAGTGCTTTAAGTCTGGAAACTCAAGAGTGATCGAGCCAGCAGCTTCTAACCAAATCAGTTTGGCTTTATTTGTAGGTTGAAAGCTGTCTGCATCAATTGGATTGTAAATCTTAACGGTGATGCCATAACGATCTTGTAGGTTGTTTAAATGTTCTAAATTAGGGCCATAAATATTATCGGCGACCCAGACTTCATCGCCTGCGCTTAATACTGCACTATTCACTAAATTAATCGCAGATAAACCACTTGGTGCAAGTAGGCAATAACTGCCGCCTTCGATTTGAGCGATATTGTCTGCCAGAGTGAATGTGGTTGGAGTGCCATGGGTGCCGTAACTATAGTCATAAGCATCGGTCCAGTGGCGATCAAAAAGGTGCGCAGTGGATTGGAAAATAATAGTGGATGCACGAAATAGGGGAGGTTGAACCGTCTCAATGTATTGAGGGGCTTGGCGTGGTGCATGAACGAGGTCAGTTTGTCTATTTTTATGTGTAGTCATGGGGCAAAATCAAAGCGATATAATGAATTAGGTTAAGAGAAAATAAGCAAAGCTGCCAGTGATTTGCATGTTTTGTACAGAATCGGTACAGATAGAACACTCTGACTTAGAACTGGCTTTATTTTTGCTAAGAATTATTATCATTCTAACTAAAATAGGTTTTAGCGCATGAAGTCGCATTTAAGAGTGCATTATTTTCAGCACATCGCAGGTGAAGGTTTTGGAAGTTGCTACGATTACTTAAAGGCAAATCAAGCAAAAATTACCGCAACTGAATTTTTCGCTTTACCCGTTGATTTACCACTCGAATTGGAAGCATTGCCAAGGGTAGATGAGGTCGATCTGCTGATTATTATGGGTGGAACGATGAGCGTCAATGATGAGGTGAATTATCCTTGGTTGAAGCTAGAAAAAAGATGGTTGCGTCGTTATCTGGCAGCAGGTAAGCCAGCGATTGGTTTGTGTTTGGGTGGTCAGTTGATCGCAAATGCGTTGGGTGCGGCAGTGAGTCGAAATCCTCATCAGGAATTGGGCTGGATGGATGTCGGCAGAGCGACGCATATCCCAGAAAATTGTTTTCAAATTCCTGAGAAAATTAACATTATGCAATGGCATAGTGAGACTTTCGAAATACCACGCGGTGGTGTGCATTTGGCTGAAAATAGCGTGTGTCGCAATCAGATGTACCAGATTGGGCGCAATGTGCTTGGTTTTCAATTTCATCCTGAAATTACGCCGCATGCTTTACATCTTTTGATCGAGAATGAGGAAGATGCGGCTGTATTTAATGGTGAGTACGTACAACCGATATCTGAGCTAAAAAGAACCCTGAAAAGCAAATTTGAGCAAGGAAATCGTTTGCTTAATCAAGCGATAGACTACGTAGTGAGCGCATAAGGCAGGTTAAAATCTAAAAATAAAAAAGAAGAATTGCATAAGACTTAAACAATCGCTATAATGAGCGTCCCTCAATAGGAGGGCGTTTACTGCGAGTAAAGTAGTAAATGCATGACAGTCGTGGCATCGATCACGACCATAGTGATTTTCACTGCCCTTGACACTTACCTAAAAGGTGAGGTGCGTCATGGGTGATTCTTTATATATTTGGCTTGGAGTTTACTGGTATGTCTAACCAGAGAATTCGTATCCGTTTGAAGTCTTTTGATCATCGTCTGATTGATCAATCTGCTCAAGAGATCGTAGAAACCGCTAAGCGTACTGGCGCACAAGTGTGTGGTCCAATTCCGATGCCTACTCGCATCGAACGCTTCAACGTTCTTACTTCACCACACGTCAACAAAGACGCACGTGATCAGTATGAAATCCGCACATACAAACGTTTGATCGATATCGTTCAACCAACAGATAAAACTGTTGATGCATTGATGAAGTTAGATCTTGCTGCTGGTGTAGATGTTCAGATCGCTTTGGGTTAAGGCTTTCGGTTGATTAACGTTTAAGTTAATTAGGCCGCTTTTTTAGAGGTTTATGCACATGGCTATTGGTTTAGTCGGTCGCAAATGTGGTATGACTCGCATCTTTACAGATGCTGGTGTATCTGTACCTGTTACAGTTATCGAAGTCGATCCAAACCGCATTACGCAAATCAAAACACTTGAAACTGATGGTTATCAAGCAATTCAAGTAACTACTGGTGAACGTCGCGAATCGCGCGTAACTAACGCTCAGAAAGGTCACTTCGCGAAAGCGGGTGTTGCTGCTGGTCGTTTGGTTAAAGAGTTCCGTGTTACTGAAGCTGAGCTTGACGGTCGTGAAGTTGGTGGTTCTATCGGTGTTGACATGTTTACAGTTGGTCAAGTAGTTGACGTAACTGGTCAATCAAAAGGTAAGGGCTTCCAAGGTGGTGTTAAGCGTTGGAACTTCCGTACGCAAGATGCTACTCATGGTAACTCGTTGTCTCACCGTGTTTTAGGTTCTACAGGTCAAAACCAGACACCTGGTCGCGTGTTCAAAGGCAAGAAAATGGCCGGTCACTTAGGTGATGAACGCGTAACAGTTCAAGGTCTTGAGATTGTATCTATTGACGCTGAACGTTCTGTTTTAGTTGTTAAGGGTGCTATTCCTGGTTCAACTGGCGGTGACGTTATCGTGCGTCCTACCATCAAGGCCTGAGGGGAAATACTGTGAATTTAAAAACTGTTTCCGGCTCTGCTGTTGAATTGTCTGAAGTTGCTTTCGGACGTGAATTTAACGAAGCTCTTGTACACCAAGTTGTTACAGCTTATTTAGCTGGTGGTCGTCAAGGTACTCGTGCTCACAAATCACGTGCAGATGTTTCTGGCGGTGGTAAAAAACCATTCCGTCAAAAAGGTACTGGTCGCGCTCGTGCGGGTTCTATTCGTAGCCCAATCTGGGTAGGTGGTGGTAAAACTTTTGCTGCTCGCCCACAAGATTGGTCTCAAAAAGTAAACCGTAAGATGTATCGCGGCGCAATGCAATGTATCTTAGCTGAACTTGTTCGCCAAGATCGCCTTGTGTTAGTTGAAGAGTTTGCTGTTGCAGCTCCAAAAACTAAAGAATTGCTTGCTAAACTTAACGACTTGAATGCAACTCGTGCATTGATCATTACAGATGCTGTAGATGAGAACTTGTATCTTGCAGCGCGCAACCTTCCACACGTAGATGTGGTAGATGCAACTGCGATTGATCCTGTTAGCTTGATCGCATTTGATAAGGTTGTAATGTCTGTAGCTGCTGCTAAGAAAATTGAGGTAGAACTCGGATGAACAACGAACGTATCTATCAAGTCCTTCAAGGACCAGTATTCTCAGAAAAAGCACAAGTTTTAGGTGATACTGCTGGTGTTCAAGTGTTCAAAGTTGCGCTTAATGCCAACAAACTTGAAATCAAAAAAGCAGTTGAGCAACTCTTTGGTGTTGAGGTTGTTAAAGTAAACACAACAATCACTAAAGGTAAAACAAAACGCTTTGGTAAAACATTAGGACGTCGTTCTGATGTGAAAAAAGCATACGTCACCCTGAAAGCTGGCCAAGATGTTGAAATGGCTGACTTGGGCGATACCGCTGAAAACGCAGCGGAATAAGGACGAGAATTATGCCAATTCAAAAATGTAAGCCAACGTCTCCAGGACGTCGCTTTGTAGAGAAAGTGGTTCATAGCCATCTCCACAAAGGTGCACCTTATGCGCCGTTGGTTGAAGCAAAAAAACGTACTGGTGGTCGTAATAATAATGGTCACATCACTACACGTCATGTAGGTGGTGGTCATAAACAAAACTATCGTATTGTTGACTTTAAACGTAATAAAGATGGTATTCCTGCGACTGTAGAGCGTATTGAATACGATCCTAACCGTACAGCTCATATTGCTTTAGTTCTATATGCTGATGGTGAACGTCGTTATATCATTGCGCCAAAAGGCCTACGTGCTGGTGATAAAGTTCAATCTGGTAACGATGCTCCAATTCGTCCAGGTAACTGCTTGCCGCTTCGTAACATGCCAATCGGTTCTACCTTGCACAACCTTGAACTTAAAATCGGTAAAGGTGCTCAATTAGCACGTTCTGCTGGTACTTCAGTTCAGTTGTTGGGTCGTGATGGTTCTTACGCTATTGTTCGTTTACGTTCAGGTGAAATGCGCAAAGTCCATGTTGAATGTCGTGCTGTAATTGGTGAAGTTTCTAACCAAGAAAGCAACCTTCGTTCATTGGGTAAAGCTGGTGCTTCACGCTGGCGTGGTATTCGTCCTACCGTTCGTGGTATGGCGATGAACCCGGTTGACCATCCACACGGTGGTGGTGAAGGACGTAGTAAAGGTATTCAGCCTGTAAGTCCATGGGGTCAAAAAGCTAAAGGGTACAAGACACGTACCAATAAGCGTACGACTAAGATGATTATTCGCGACCGTCGCGTCAAGTAAGGAATCTGAATAATGCCTCGTTCATTAAAAAAAGGTCCATTCGTCGACGCACATTTGTTCGCTAAAGTTGAAGCTGCTATTGCTGCTAACAACCGTAAGCCGATCAAAACTTGGTCACGTCGTTCAATGATCCTACCAGACTTTGTTGGTTTAACAATTTCTGTTCACAATGGTCGTAACCATGTTCCAGTAATTATTTCTGAGCATATGGTTGGTCATAAACTCGGTGAATTCGCGCCAACTCGTACCTATCGTGGTCACGGTGTTGATAAGAAGTCTAAACGTTAATAGGTGCTATGATGGAAGTAACTGCAAAATTACGCGGTGCCGCTATCTCGGCACAGAAAGCACGTTTAGTTGCTGATTTGATCCGTGGTAAATCGATCGCGCGCGCGCTAGATATTCTAAATTTCAGCAACAAGAAAGCGGCTGTGCTTGTTAAAAAAGCACTTGAATCTGCGATCGCGAATGCTGAACACAATAACAGCTTAGATGTTGATGACCTTAAAGTAACTACGATTTACGTTGATGAAGGTGTAAGCCTTAAGCGTATCATGCCACGTGCTAAAGGCCGTGCAGATCGTATTACTAAGCGTACTTGTCACATCACCGTTAAGGTAGGGGTTTGATATGGGTCAGAAGGTTCATCCAATCGGTATCCGCCTGGGTGTTGTGAAACGCCATAACGCTAACTGGTATGCGAGTCCGAAACAATACGCTGAATATTTACTTAAAGATCTTCAAGTTCGTGAGTTTTTAAATAAAAAACTTAAGAATGCGATGATTAGTAATATTCTTATCGAACGTCCTACTGGCGCTGCTAAAGTAACTATTAGCACTGCCCGTCCAGGTATCGTAATCGGTAAAAAAGGCGAAGATATCGAGAAATTACAGCGCGAACTCACCACTATTATGGGTGTTCCAGCTCAAGTAAGCATCAATGAAATTGATCGCCCAGACTTGGACGCGCGTTTAGTTGCTGAAGCAATTGCTTCACAATTAGAAAAGCGTGTGATGTTCCGTCGTGCTATGAAGCGTGCGGTACAAAACACAATGCGTGCTGGCGCTAAAGGTATCAAAGTTGAAGTTTCTGGTCGTTTAGGTGGTGCAGAGATTGCTCGTACTGAATGGTATCGTGAAGGTCGTGTACCTTTGCATACACTTCGTGCAGACATCGACTACGCAACTGTACGTGCTGAAACAACTTACGGTACGATTGGTGTTAAAGTTTGGATTTTCCGTGGCGAGATCTTAGGTGGCATGAAACAAGTCATGAACCCTGCTCCTGCTGAAGATCGTCCAGCTAAACGTGGTCGTGGTCGTGGTGAAGGTCAAGAGCGTCGTGGTCGTCGCGGTGACCGTGCTGCTGACAAGGGAGAATAATCCATGTTGCAACCTAAACGTACCAAATTCCGTAAAGTGCACAAAGGCCGTAATACTGGTCTAGCGCATCGTGGTAGTACAGTATCATTTGGTTCGATCGCAATTAAAGCAACTGAACGTGGTCGTATGACTGCGCGTCAAATTGAAGCTGCGCGTCGTACCATTAGCCGTCGTATTAAACGTGGTGGTAAAATCTTCATCCGTGTATTCCCGGACAAACCAATTACTGAAAAACCATTAGAAGTTCGTATGGGTAAAGGTAAGGGTAGTGTGGAATACTGGGTTTGTCAGATTCAACCAGGTAAGATCCTGTACGAAATTGAAGGTGTTAGCGAAGAGTTAGCGCGCGAAGCATTTGCTTTGGCTGCAGCTAAACTTCCGTTTAAAACCACTATCGTGACTCGGACGGTAATGTAATGAAAACTAAAGATCTACGTGAAAAATCGGTAGAAGAGTTGAAAGCTTTGCTTGATGAGCAACAGCTTAACCAATTCCGTCTTCGTATGGCGAAAGCAACTGGTCAATTGGGTAAATCGCACGAAGTGCAAATTGCTCGTAAAACTATTGCTCGTATCAAGACACTCCTTACCGAAAAACAGGGGAACGGACAATGAATGAAAAAACAGTCCGCACGTTAACCGGCAAAGTCGTAAGCGACAAAATGGACAAGTCTATTGTTGTGCTTATTGAACGCCGCGTTCAACACCCGTTGTATGGCAAATCAATCCGCCGTTCAACTAAATTACACGCTCATGATGAGAACAACGTTGCTAAAACTGGCGACCTAGTGACCATTAAAGAAAGCCGCCCAATTTCTAAAACTAAAGCTTGGGCTTTAGTGGAAGTCGTTGAAGCAGCTGCTGAGTAATTAGACGTTCTTGTTGCATCATCGGGCGATTTCGAGTACTCTTTGAGCCTTTCGAAATTGTGACCGGTGATGCTCGGTTTTGGAGTAGGGCAATGATTCAAACCGAAAGTATGCTCGACGTAGCAGACAACAGTGGTGCACGCCGCGTACAATGTATCAAAGTACTAGGTGGTTCACATCGTCGTTATGCTTCTGTTGGCGACATTATTAAAGTTACTGTAAAAGAAGCAATTCCACGCGCACGTGTTAAAAAAGGTGACGTAATGAATGCTGTAGTTGTTCGTACAAAGTTCGGCATTCGTCGTCCAGATGGATCTGTGATCCGTTTTGATGATAACGCTGCTGTTATTTTGAACAACAATAAAGCTCCGATTGCTACTCGTATCTTCGGACCGGTGACTCGTGAACTTCGTACTGAACAGTTCATGAAAATCATTTCATTGGCTCCTGAAGTTCTATAAGAGGCAATCATGGCTAAGATTAAAAAAGGCGATCAAGTAATTGTGATCGCAGGTAAAGAGAAAGGCAAACAAGGTATCGTTTTGTCTGTTTCTGAAGATCGAGTTAAGGTTGAAGGCCTTAACTTAGTGAAGAAGCATCAGAAGCCAAACCGTGTAACTGGCGCCGAAGGCGGTATTGTTACTCAGGAAGCTTCGCTTCATATTTCAAACGTGGCAGTTTTTAATGCTACAACCCAAAAGGCTGACCGTGTTGGTTACCAAGTGATTGATGGCGCTAAAACGCGTGTATTCAAATCAAATGGTGAATCAGTGGCGACAGCGAAGTAATAGGTTGAAAAGGCAATGGCCAGACTTAAAGCACGTTACAATGACGAACTTAAAGCAAAGTTACTAGAAGAACTTGGCATTAAGAATGTGATGGAAATTCCTCGCATCACAAAAATCACCCTTAACATGGGTGTAGGCGCAGCTGCAACTGATAAGAAATTATTAGATGGCGCTGTTGCTGATATGCAACTCATTGCTGGTCAAAAACCAGTTGTGACGCTTGCTCGTAAATCGATTGCTGGTTTCAAAATCCGTGATGGTTGGCCAATTGGTTGTAAAGTTACTTTACGTGGCGACCAAATGTACGAATTCTTGGATCGTTTGATCTCTATCGCAATCCCTCGTATCCGTGACTTCCGTGGTTTCTCAGCGAAATCATTTGATGGTCGTGGTAACTACTCTATGGGTTTAAAAGAGCAAATCGTTTTCCCTGAAATCGATTTTGACAAAATTGATCGTATCCGTGGTTTAGACATCACGATTACGACCACTGCTCGTAGCGATGACGAAGGCCGTGCGCTTATGCGTGCATTCGGCTTCCCGTTCAAATAAGAGGTCGATATGGCTAAGAAAGGTATGATTAATCGCGAATTGAAACGCGAACAGACAGTTGCTAAATACGCTGCAAAACGTGCTGAATTAAAAGCAACGATTGCAAATGTAAATGCAAGTGAGGAAGAACGTTTCAATGCGATGTTAAAGTTACAGGCATTGCCACGTAATGCATCTCCAGTGCGTCTTCGTAACCGCTGTGGTTTAACTGGTCGTCCTCATGGTTACTTCCGTAAGTTCGGTTTAGGCCGTAACAAATTACGTGAAACAGTAATGCAAGGTGATGTACCGGGCGTTGTTAAGGCAAGCTGGTAAGGAGCGACTAAATGAGTATGCAAGATACCGTTGCCGACATGCTAACCCGTGTTCGTAACGCACAAATGGCAAAGAAACAAACTGTTTCTATGCCTTCTTCTAAGTTGAAGGTTGCTATTGCAAACGTACTTCAACAAGAAGGTTATATTTCAAATGTAGAAGTTGCTCAAGAAGAGATTAAATCTACTTTGACAATTACGTTAAAATATTTCGAAGGCAAACCAGTTATCGAAACGGTTAAACGTGTAAGCCGTCCAGGCCTACGCCAATACCGTGGTAAAGATAAACTACCTAGCGTTAAGCAAGGTTTGGGTATTGCAATTGTTTCTACAAGCAAAGGCATCATGACTGATCGCGCTGCACGTGCTGCAGGCGTTGGTGGTGAAGTTATTGCTTTTGTTTCTTAATAGGTGATTCCTCATGTCTCGTGTGGCTAAAGCCCCAGTAACTGTGCCGAATGGTGTAACAGTTACTCAGAACGGCCGGCAGGTCGAAGTGAAAGGCAGCAAAGGTACATTGTCTTTCAACCTGCATGCGCTGGTCGAGCTAAAACAGGAAGAAGGTAATCTTCAACTTGCTCCGGCTAAAGAGTCGAAAGACGCTTGGATGCAAGCTGGTACTGCTCGCGCTGTATTGAACAACCTTGTAAAAGGTGTTAGTGAAGGCTTCGAACGTAAGTTACAGCTTGTTGGTGTTGGTTATAAAGCTGCGGTTAAAGGTACTGTTGTAAACCTTAACCTTGGTTACTCACACCCGATTGACTACGCTTTACCTGAAGGTGTAACAGCGGAAACTCCAACTGCAACTGAAATCGTATTGAAATCAGCAAACAAGCAGTTGTTAGGTCAAGTGGCGGCGGAAATCCGTGCATATCGTTCTCCTGAACCATATAAAGGTAAAGGTGTTCGTTATTCGGATGAAGTTATTCTTCGTAAAGAAGCTAAGAAGAAATAAGGCGCGAGGTTCTTATGAACGAAAAGAAACAAACCCGTTTGCGTCGTGCGAAAAGCACACGCTTGCACATTCGTGCATTGGGTGCGACTCGTTTGTGTGTAAACCGCACTCCGCGTCACATCTATGCTCAAGTTATTTCAGCAGATGGTGGAAAAGTTTTAGCGCAAGCTTCAACTTTGGATGCATCTTTGCGTAGTGGTGCGACTGGTAATATCGATGCAGCAACTAAGGTTGGTGCTTTAATCGCAGAACGTGCTAAAGCAGCTGGCGTTACTAAAGTTGCATTTGACCGTTCTGGTTTTAAATATCATGGTCGTATCAAAGCCTTGGCTGATGCTGCTCGTGAAGGCGGCTTGGAGTTCTAATCATGGCGAAAGTTGAACAAAACGAAGGTCTCGTTGAAAAGCTGGTTGCCGTTGATCGTGTAGCCAAAGTTGTTAAGGGTGGTCGTATCTTCTCTTTCACAGCATTAACTGTTGTGGGTGATGGTAATGGGCGCGTAGGTTTTGGTCGTGGTAAAGCACGTGAAGTTCCAGCTGCTATCTCTAAAGCACTTGAAGCTGCTCGTCGCAACATGATTACTGTAGACCTTGCGGGGACTACTTTACAGCACCCTGTGAATGCTCGTCATGGTGCAAGCCGTGTATACATGCAGCCTGCTTCTGAAGGTACTGGCGTAATTGCTGGTGGCGCGATGCGTGCTGTTCTTGAAGCTGCTGGTGTACATAACGTACTTGCTAAATGTTACGGTTCTACTAATGCTGCTAACGTAGTAAACGCGACTTTCAAAGGTTTGCGTGATATGACTTCTCCTGAGAAAGTCGCTGCGAAACGTGGTAAATCAGTAGAAGAAATTCAAGGGTAATCAATCATGAAAACGATTAAAGTTACCCAGACTAAATCTTCTTCGCATCGTTTAAAAAATCATAAACTTTGCCTACAGGGTTTAGGTCTGCGTCGTATTGGTCATACTGTAGAAGTGCAAGATACGCCTTCTAACCGTGGTATGGTCAACAAAGTTTACTATATGGTTAGTGTAGAGGAATAAGCCATGACTCTGCGTTTAAATGAACTTGCACCAGCAGAAGGTGCTAAGCGTGACAACCGTCGTTTAGGCCGTGGTATTGGTTCAGGCGTTGGTAAGACTGGTGGCCGTGGTGTCAAAGGTCAAAAATCACGTAAAAGCGGTGGTACTCGTCCAGGCTTTGAAGGTGGTCAAACAGCACTTTATCGTCGTTTGCCAAAATTCGGCTTCACTAGCCAAATTGCTTTGAAAACTGCTGAAGTACGTTTGTCTGAGTTGAATAAAGTGGAAGGTGATGTAGTTAGCCTTGAAACTTTAAAAGCTGCGAATGTAGTTCGTCGTGACCAAATTCGTGCTCGCATCGTGCTTTCAGGTGAAATCACTCGCGCGTTCACTGTACAAGGTGTTACGTTGACTAAAGGCGCTAAAGCTGCTGTTGAAGCAGCTGGCGGTAAGGTCGAGGAGTAATCTCGAGTGTCTATGACTCCTAGTTCTTCAGGTCATGTTAACATGATGAAAGGCCAACCATTTCATGTGAAATACCGTGAAATTATTCGTCGATTAATGTTCTTGATTGGCGCGTTGTTGGTCTTTCGACTAGGAGCGCATATTCCGTTGCCAGGCATTGACAGTGTGGCACTAGCGAGCTTTTTTAAGGCTAATGAAGGTACCTTCTTAGGCTTATTTAATATGTTCTCTGGTGGCGCATTGGAGCGCATGTCAATTCTAGCGTTAGGGATTATGCCGTACATTTCTGCATCAATTATTGTGCAGTTGATGTCTACGGTGGTTCCTTCGTTAGAAGCTTTGAAAAAAGAAGGCGAGCAAGGCAAACGTAAAATCAATCAATACACACGTTACGGCACCTTATTTCTTGCACTCGTGCAGGGTATAGGGATGTGTGCTGGTTTGATTAGTCAGGGTATTACTTTGACATCAGGCTTGGCATTTTATGTTCCAGCAGTGACTTCGCTTGTTGCAGGAACAATGTTTTTGATGTGGTTGGGAGAACAGATTACCGAACGTGGTGTTGGTAATGGTATCTCAATGATCATTTTTGCAGGTATTGTGGCTGGTTTGCCAAATCTTGTAATTCAGTCGTTCTCGTCTGTTCAGAATGGTCAAGGTAGTTTAATTGGATTAGCTGTCTTCGGTTTATTATCGTTAGCAGTTCTCGCTGCGATTGTGTTTATTGAAAAAGCACAACGTCGTATTCCAGTGAACTATGCTCAAAAACAGCAAGGTCGTCGGGTGTTTACTGCACAGCAAACGCATTTGCCATTAAAAATTAATATGGCGGGTGTTATTCCAGCGATTTTCGCAAGCTCACTGTTATTATTTCCAGCGAGTTTGGGGCAATGGTTAGGGAGTGCTGATCCAAATGCAGGGATTGTAAAACGTAGTCTGCAAGACTTGGCATTGGTGTTATCGCCTGGACAGCCGTTGTATTTGATGCTCTTTGGCGGGTTAATTATTTTCTTCTGTTATTTCTATACGGCACTCGTTTTTAGTCCGAAAGAAGTTTCAGAGAATCTAAAACGTAGCGGAGCATATGTGCCTGGTATCCGTCCAGGTGAGCAAACGGCTCGTTATTTAGATCATATTCTTAACCGTTTGACGTTTATTGGTGCAATTTACATTACCGTGGTGTGTTTAATGCCAATGGTTCTGCAAAGTTCGTTTGGTATTCCATTCCATTTGGGTGGGACATCATTGTTGATTGTTGTTGTCGTAGTCATGGATTTCATGGCACAACTTCAAGCACACCTTACTTCGCATCAATATGATAATCAAACGTTAATGAGAAAAACGACTGCTCATCCGAAGGGATAAGCGCACTTAGAGGTTTCATCATGAAAGTACAAGCTTCTGTAAAGAAAATTTGTGGTAGCTGTAAAGTTATCCGTCGTAATGGGGTTATTCGCGTAATTTGTAGCGCAGAACCTCGTCATAAGCAGCGTCAAGGTTAATTTAATTAAGACCTGTTGATTTCAGTAGGCTAATTAGGTTATTATCCGCCCCTCAAGATTTTTGTGGGGCGGTTGATTATCTCTGCTGCCTTTTTGGAGAAAAGTGAATGGCTCGTATTGCCGGTGTAAACATTCCGGATAACAAGCATGCTGTTATCTCCCTCACGTATATTTTTGGTGTCGGCCGCCATACAGCTAAGAATATCTTAGCTGCTGTTGGTATTGCTGGAACTACAAAAATCCGTGAGTTGGACGATGCACAGCTTGATGCGATTCGTGCAGAAGTTGCTAAGGTTCCAACCGAAGGTGATTTACGTCGCGAAATTTCCATGAACATTAAACGTTTAATGGATTTAGGCTGCTACCGTGGTCTTCGTCATCGTCGCAGCTTGCCTGTCCGTGGTCAACGCACCAAAACTAACGCACGTA
This sequence comes from Acinetobacter sp. NIPH 1852, assembly GCF_022549455.1. Lineage (NCBI taxonomy): Bacteria > Pseudomonadati > Pseudomonadota > Gammaproteobacteria > Moraxellales > Moraxellaceae > Acinetobacter > Acinetobacter sp. NIPH 1852. The sequence goes on from NZ_JAKZGG010000013.1 coordinate 77,034, forward strand.
CCCGTAAAGGTCCGCGCAAACCGATTAAAAAGTAAGATTTCTGGAAGCTAAAAGATGGCTAAAGATACTCGCACACGCAAGAAGGTCACTCGTACCGTCTCTGAAGGTGTTGCACACATTCACGCTTCTTTTAATAACACCATTGTAACGATTACCGATCGTCAAGGTAATGCATTGGCTTGGGCTACCTCTGGTGGACAAGGCTTCCGTGGTTCACGTAAATCAACTCCGTTTGCTGCTCAGGTAGCTGCTGAAGTTGCTGGTAAAGCAGCTTTGGATTACGGTTTGAAAAACCTAGACGTCCTTGTAAAAGGTCCTGGTCCAGGTCGTGAGTCTGCGGTTCGTGCATTAGGCGCAGTGGGTTATAAAATTAACAGCATTACCGATGTGACGCCAATTCCTCACAACGGTTGCCGTCCACCTAAAAAACGTCGCGTGTAAGGAGAAACATTCATGGCTCGTTATATTGGTCCAAAATGCAAACTCTCTCGCCGCGAAGGGACAGACCTGCAACTTAAATCAGGCGTTAAACCGTTTGATGTTAAAACCAAAAAGCACAATAAAGCACCTGGTCAACATGGTGCGGCTCGTGGTGGTAAGCAATCTGAGTATTCACTACAATTACGTGAAAAACAAAAAGTACGTCGTATGTACGGTGTGTTAGAACGTCAATTTAGTAATTACTATAAAGAAGCTGCTCGTGTGAAAGGCGCAACAGGTGAAAACTTGTTGAAATTGCTCGAAAGCCGTCTTGATAACGTTGTTTATCGCATGGGTTTTGGTTCTACACGTTCAGAAGCTCGTCAGTTAGTCAGTCACCGTTCTATTACTTTAAATGGTCGTCGTGTAAACATTGCGTCTATTCAAGTAAAAGCGGGTGATGTAATTGCGGTACATGAAGGTGCTAAGCAACAATTGCGTATTAAAAATGCAATTGAATTAGCTGCTCAACGTGGTACACCTGCTTGGATGGAAATTGATCATTCTAAGTTGGAAGGTACGTTCAAAGCTGCACCAGATCGTTCTGATTTACCTGCTGAAATCAACGAAAGCTTGATTGTAGAATTGTATTCTAAATAATCCTTGAGGTAGCAATAAATGACGCGTACTGCAAACGAGTTTCTAACTCCGCAAGCGATCAAGGTCGAAGCGGTGAGCGGGACCTCGGCAAAAGTGATTCTGGAACCTTTAGAGCGTGGCTTTGGTCATACTCTAGGTAATGCTTTACGTCGCATTCTATTGTCTTCTCTGCCTGGCGCTGCTGTGGTAGAGGTAGAAATAGAAGGCGTCGAGCACGAGTACAGTACTTTAGAAGGCTTGCAGCAGGACATCGTCGAGCTCTTGCTGAACCTAAAAGGATTGTCTATTAAGCTGTTCGATCAAAACGAAGCATATTTGACATTAGAGAAACAAGGTGCAGGTGACGTAACAGCAGCTGACCTTCGTTTACCTCATAATGTTGAAGTGGTTAACCCTGATCATTTAATTGGTACTTTGAGTTCTTCTGGTTCATTAAAAATGCGCCTTAAAGTTTCTCAAGGTCGTGGTTATGAAACATCTGACTCTCGTTTCCCGGAAGGCGAAACACGTCCTGTAGGTCGTTTACAGTTAGATGCTTCTTATAGCCCGATTAAGCGCGTGTCTTACACAGTTGAAAATGCTCGTGTAGAACAACGTACTGATCTTGATAAGCTAGTGATCGATCTTGAAACTAATGGTACTGTTGATCCAGAAGAAGCAATCCGCAAAGCGGCAACAATCTTGCAACAACAAATTGCAATTTTTGTTGATCTTCAGAAAGATCAAACACCTGTGGCTCAAGAACCTCGCGAAGAAGTTGACCCAATCTTGCTTCGTCCAGTAGATGATCTCGAGCTAACTGTTCGTTCTGCTAACTGTTTGAAGGCAGAAAATATTTACTACATTGGTGATCTTGTTCAACGTACTGAAGTTGAGTTGTTAAAAACTCCAAACTTAGGTAAAAAATCGTTAACTGAGATCAAAGATGTTTTGGCATCGAAAGGTTTACAACTCGGCATGCGTTTAGAGAACTGGCCACCAGCTAGTCTCCGTATGGATGACCGTTTTGCCTATCGTAGCCGTTAATTAAGTAGGACTATCACCATGCGTCATCGTAATAGTGGTGTGAAATTAGGCCGTACAAGCAGCCACCGTAAGGCGTTGTTCCAAAATTTAACAAATGCTTTAGTTGAGCACGAGTTAATTAAAACAACTTTGCCTAAGGCGAAAGAACTTCGCCGCGTTGCTGAGCCTTTAATCACTTTGGCTAAAAACGATACAGTAGCAAACCGTCGTTTAGCGTTTGCTCGTACTCGCTCTGCAGCAACTGTTGGTAAATTATTTACCATTCTTGGCCCTCGTTACAAAGAACGTAACGGCGGTTATCTTCGTGTTCTTAAAGCGGGCTTCCGTGCAGGTGATGCTGCACCGATGGCTTACGTTGAACTCGTTGACCGTGAAGTAAAATAATACTTCTACGTGTAGAACAGTTGTTCAAAAAAGGTTGGCGAAAGCCAACCTTTTTTATTGTGTATTTTAAAAAATTGAAATATCTCAGCCCTTTTCAATAAAAAATTAATGTAATAACTATTTTTTAATATTTATGAAATAGGTTTTGTATAGATAAACCTTAAATGAAGAGCATTTTACTTTTTCAATTGTCCAGAAATCCAATATCCATGATTAGAACAAGTCTTTGGAATTATAGGCGTAACATTTGTTGGTTCTAGATCGTGTAAACCACCACTCAAGGTTATTTGGTCACCAATAAATATAGACTTACCTGTAAAACCCTCAATGATAGTAATTTTTCCATCAAAAGAGTTTTCTAATTTACTATCATGATGCCAAATGATTAAAGGACCTGAATCATTCCCTAATCGAATACAGCCATTTTTATCTACATATAATGAAGAATGAACAGATGAAAGCATTGAAATATTATTTCTGCTTTTATTTATGATTAATACCGGTGTCGTAAAAAACTTTATGGGAGCTTGATTTATACACCCTGAAAATAATATGCTCAAAAGTAGAAAAATAGATAAATATTGTATTTTCATATGGTTCTATATAGTCATTGAACTCTAAACTTTAGTTTAAATTATCTAAAATTGTAATACAGCTTATACGAAATCTTTGATGTGTTACCTGAAGCATCAAAAAACTTATTGTAAGCAGTTTTAGAGTTCAGTGCGCTAGAATGCCTCTAAAGTCTTTATATTGTCTGGCGCTCTTTATTTGGTCAGTATTACACTTTTCTTTTCATCATAAGTTAAAACTAACTAGCTAAAGCATCTAGATAGGAGTGGTGTATAGCTAAGCTAACTCTTGATTGGCTAAAACAGACACCCAGTCGGAAAATTCGAGATGTATGAGCTCCAATTTTTCTGCAAAATGTCCCGAACTGATATAAAAAAACCGATGAATGACTAAACTTGACATTGTGTATTGTCAAATTTGTGCTTTAATAAACTCATGATTTCTACTAGGTATAAAAAAAATGGAAAAGCAAGTTGATGTTCTAATTATTGGCGCAGGAATCTCTGGGATTGGCTCTGCTGTGCATATTTCTAAAAACTGTCCACAACGTAGTTTTGAAATCTTAGAGCGTCGTGAAAGTTTTGGTGGAACTTGGGATTTATTCCGTTATCCAGGGATTCGCTCTGACTCTGATATGTCAACTTTTGGTTTTAATTTTAAGCCATGGGCGAAAGAAAAAGTTTTGGCAAGTGGTCCAGAAATCAAGGGTTACCTCGCTGAAGTTATTAACGAATTTAAGTTAAAAGAAAAAATTCATTTTGGTCATCGTGTCCTTTCTGCAAACTATGATTCTGCTAAGAAAAAATGGTTGGTTGAAATAGAAGACAGCAACAAGAAAAAACAAACTTGGTCAGCAAATTTTGTAATGGGTTGTACTGGCTACTACAATTATGATCAAGGTTATGCACCAACATTTCCTCATCAAGAAGATTTTAAAGGTCAATTGATCCATCCACAGCATTGGCCAGAAAATTTAGATTATAAAGGTAAGAAGGTTGTTATCATCGGTAGTGGTGCAACAGCTATTACTCTCGTTCCTTCAATGGTGAAAGGTGGAGCAGGGCATGTCACGATGTTACAGCGCTCACCCTCGTATATTGCAAGCATTCCTTCGATTGACTTTATTTATGAAAAGACCCGTAAATTTATGTCAGAAGAAACTGCATATAAATTTACCCGCGCACGTAATATCGGGATGCAACGTGCAATTTATGCACTTGCACTAAAACATCCGAAAACAGTACGTCGTTTATTGTTGAAAGGTATTGAATTACAGCTTAAGGGTAAAGTAGATATGAAACACTTTACACCTAGCTACAATCCTTGGGATCAACGTTTATGTGTTGTACCTGATGGTGATTTGTTCAAAGCACTGCGTGAAGGTCAAGCCAGTGTTGAAACGGATCAAATTGAGAAGTTCACTGCGAATGGCGTATTATTGAAGTCTGGAAAGCACTTGGAAGCTGATATTGTCATTTCTGCAACAGGTTTAGAAATTCAGATTCTAGGTGGTGTGAAAGGTTCGATAGATGGTAAGCCAATGAATACCTCTCATCATATGCTGTATCAAGGTGTGATGGTCAGTGATGTTCCGAATATGGCGATGATCATTGGTTATATCAATGCATCTTGGACTTTAAAAGTGGATGTTGCTGCTGACTACATTTGTCGCTTGCTCAATCACATGGACCAGAATGGCTTTGACGAAGTCATTGCTTTGGGTAACCAAGCTGATTTAATGGAAGATACTGTAATGGGGAGCTTGTCATCAGGTTATATCGCCCGTGCTGCTGATGTAATGCCTAAACAAGGTCGTCGTGCCCCTTGGAAAGTAACCAACAACTACCTTGCTGATCGTAAAGAATTGAAAAATGCGAAATTTAATGATGGCGTTTTACAATTTAGTAAACGTGACGAGCAAGCAGATCGTAAACCAAAATTAGTGTCATAATGGTTTAATTGAAGTAAACAAGCCTTATGCAAATGCATAGGGCTTTTTGTTTAAATGTTGAATGGATATTTTTTAAATAATTTAAATAATTTAAATATCGAGTATATTGAGCACATTAAAAAAATTGATCAGCAAGGAAAGTGTGATGAAGCAAATACTAATTTTGGGGACTTTATTATTGAGTACTTTTTCTTTTGCAAGTGATGTCAAACAAAAAGAAGTGATCGCGCAAAAGTTGGTGTCTATTGATGGAACAGAGCAAGGTCTGCAAAGTACTGACAAGATGATTTTAGAGCAAATCCGTATGCGTTTGCCGAAAGATATACCAGAAAGCTTTTATGTGGATTTAGTTAAAAACTTAAATAGTGAGCAAAGAAAGCAATTTATTGTTCAGCGCTATGTCGAAACGTTTAGTCAAAAAGAATTACAAGCGGCATTAACTTTTTATCAATCTACTGAAGGAAAAGTTTGGGCAAAAAAAGCAAGTGAGGTGGGGAGCGAGGTTGCACATTTCACCACACAACATGCACGAACTGCTTTGAACACGACCATGCAGCAGCATATTGAAAATCCGACGGTAAAACAATTAATGGCACGGATGAATCCTATATCTAGTCAACCTTCTGATAAGGTTGAGCCAAAGTAAATGCAAAAGGAATAGTGCTGATGCACTATTCCTTTTTTGGTTTCGGTTTTGATTACAAGGTACGTGAAATAAGTTCTTTCATGATTTCATTGGTACCCGCATAGATACGGTTGGCACGGTTGTCGATATAAGCACGTGCAATTGGATATTCCAGCATATAGCCATAACCGCCATGTAATTGTAAGCATTCATCTACAACTTTTGAGAACATGTCAGAGATTTTGTATTTAGCTGCTGCTGCTGCATCCACCCCTAAATTTTCTTCTAGCTGTAATTCCATGCAACGATCTAGGTAGGTACGACAGAAATCAATTTCAGTTCGTAACTCTGCCAGTTTAAAACGAGTGTTTTGGAAGGTACTAATTGCTTTGCCAAATGCTTTACGGTCTTTGGTGTATTGCACTGTATGAGCAAAGGCAGCTTCAGCACCTGCTTGGCAAATGATCGCAACCAGCATACGTTCCCACGCAAGCTCTTTCATCAGCATCATGAAGCCCATACCTTCCATACCAAGAAGATTTTCTTTGGGTACACGCACATCATCAAAGAACAATTCACAGGTATCTTGACCTTTCATGCCGATTTTATTCAAAGGTTTACCTTTACTAAAACCTGCGCGGTCTGCTTCAACAATAATCAGAGATAAGTTGGCTGAACCTTTTTCATTGTTGCCTGTTTTACAGACGACAATAGCCATGTCACAGAGATAGCCGTTGGTAATAAAGATTTTAGAGCCATTAATCACATATTCATCGCCATCAAGCACGGCTGTGGTGCGAACGGCTTGTAAATCTGAACCTGTTCCTGGTTCTGTCATCGCAATCGCTGTAACGGCTTCACCTGTTGCCATTTTCGGTAGCCATTGTTGTTTTTGCGCGTCATTGCCAAAGTTATTGATATAGTTGGCAACGATATCTGAGTGCAAAGAAAACCCTGTGCTTGAGTCCATTGCATAAGCTTGCTCTTCAATCAGAATCATGCTGTACAGTCGATCTACACCTGAGCCACCATATTCTTCAGGCATGGTGGTGCAGAGTAAGCCAAGTTCACCTGCTTTATTCCACAAATCACGATCGACGTGTTGTTGTTGCTCATATTTTTCAATATTTGGAACAACTTCTTTTTCATAAAACTTACGGACGGTTTCGCGAAATGCTTCATGATCGGAAGTAAATAGTTTACGCGGTAACATATTTGGAATTGGACGAATAGCACCTGATTGCATTTGTTATTTTTTCCCTAGTCTATTGGATTTAAAAATCATCCTTATCACGATACAAGAAATCGAAAATATTGAACAATGTGATCAATGCTCAATTTGATTGATGTATTTGGTCACTTGAGAAAAATCTCTGCGAACTTTATGGGACGATCGAGTACACTATGGGGAAATTGTTGCGTAGTGGAACAAAGCATGTCTGAAGAAATGACACTGGAAGAACGTAAGGTAATTTATCGTGCACGTCGGGGATTAAAAGAAATCGATGTGTATTTTGACCCTTATGTTAAAAATTACTATCTCAGTGCAGATGTCGCGGAAAAAGCATTATTTGCAGAGTTGGTCGATCAAGAAGATCCTGATTTGCTAGATTGGTTTATGGAGGTAGGTGAGCCACCGCGCACCGAATTGAAGGACTTCATTTTGAAATTAAAACACTATGTACATGGCTAACCGTGTTTTTGAGTTGCAATACAGTCGCTTTGCTATTGTTTTGCAACTCTTTATTTTTATTATCATTATATGTTTATTATATCGATTGCTCTCTATACCGTTATGGTTGCTCAGCATTGTTATCATGGCGGTTGCTTGGTTTGTATTTCAAAAAAAACCTCAAATACAACGCTTTGAATATTTAGACGGTCAAGAATGGTCTTTTTGTTTCCGTCATTTGCCTCACTCGATTCAACATAGAAAAATCCGACAGATTATTGATCACCAATGCTATATCGTGATCTATTTTTATGATCCTTTGCATCCCCCATGTATCATTTGGTGGGATCAATTGTCAGTTTCACAGTGGAAAAACCTGAAAATACTGGCAAAACTTGCTTGATTGTTAGACAACTCCATGGTCGTGTGTTTTAAATAAAATAATAATATTCAATATCTTATGTGATTTTATCACTTGTGTGTTCTAAATTGTTAGATTAAATACTCTAAAATTTCCTGAAAATTATGATTGTCCGACAATATGGCGATCAAGTTGGGTGCGTTTTGGTTAAAGTACAAACACCAACGTAAAGTATGGTGGAGGTCCAAAATGATGGAAATTCCAACATGGTCGTTTCTGGTGATTGCAGTCATTTTTGCAATTGTAGTAGGAAGAGCAGGAACTTTACTCAGGGAACTTCTTGAGTCACATCAATCTAAGATTGGAGTGAACAAGAGAAAGAGATTGAAGGTGTCATCAATATATCATACTCCCATGAACATTGATGATGAGCGCCAATCTAGTGTCTATCAAAAGTAGACACACAAAGTGTAGGAGGTCTCTATGGAGATTTCAATGTGGATGTTTCTAGTAATTGCAATCGTTATGGCGATTGTTGTAGGAAGAGCTGGAACGTTACTTAAGGATTATTTTCAACAAAACTAAAATGTAAAAAGTTTCACGATTTTACCAGTTAATAAGTAGCATGTGCTGAACCGTCGCAATGCTACTTTTTTTTGCCTGAAATTCCTGTATTCCCAAATATCTGTCAATTCATTGTTCTGTGAAGTGTGTCAAGATATCTATGTCAAAATTAGAGCAATTACTCTTTAACTCGAGTATGGCATCTGATAAGGTACGATTAAAAGGAAAATAAATTAATTAGAGGACAGGAAGTATGTCTAGACTGCATAAAGTTGGACAGGGCGTGGCGGTTGCGTTTTTAACAACATCGATGTTAACAGGGTGTTCGTATGTGATTAAAACTGGGGCAAATGTTGCTCTAGGTTTTGGTGAAAGACATATTGTACCGCCAATTTTAGCAATGGATGATGCTGAAATGGTGTGTAACTCGGGGAATGCTTTAACGCCGGCTGTGATGTCGACCAAAGAGATGGGGGCTGATCCAACGCGGATGGCGGTATTGTTGTATACAGCATCTGGTGTTTGTGCTGAAAATCAAGCATTGGAAGCAGAACTACGTTATTTGCGAGCAGCAAAAGCAGGACAAATTACTGAAGCACAAGATGCGCGTATCGAACAAAAACGTTGGGCAGCGATTGCGGCTCAACGTCAATATACCAGTTATCAGCTTTTCGCAAACCGCTGGGAAACGAAATATAAATATAAATTAGGCGACTCCTGCCCAACTATGCGTAATGATCTAGATCAAACGGTGTATTTGCTAGGGATGGTAAATGGCTTGCAAGCAATGACCAATGATATTAATTCTGGTGGTTCAGTCAACGTACCTAAAGATATCGCAGGGATTGTTGAGCGCGGCATGGCCTGTTTGGATAATGAAAAATATTGGGGTGCGCCAATGGCGACCCGTGCAGTGATTTGGACCTTATTACCTGGTGCTGGCGATGGAAAACCTGAACCTTATGCAACCATGAAAGAGTCAATGCAAATTGGTGAGAAAAAAGGTGTTCGTTTAGCGCATGCATTATATGCTGTTGCCGCTCAAGCAAGCGGTGATGATGCGAAAATGCGTGATGCGTTACGTTCTTATGCTGCTGCCTCAGGTGAAGACAAACCAGCAAATCCTCAATTTAGACTAGTTGACCAAATGGCTGGCTTGATGGTGCGTGGTATTGCAGACCGTTATTGGACTGAAAATACGGGTGTACGAGCAAGTGATGAGGGCTTATCTTCATTTTGGGATGAAGAAAAACAAAGTTCATCAGAATTAGATGCATTATTCGATGGTGATGAATAACGATCTGTTCCAGCAGTAAACCTGTTGAGTAACTTGAATTAAACGACCTTTTACAGTTCTCAGTGAACAAATTATTTATGATTTGTGCATCGTAAAAGGTCTGTTTTTGAAGAGGTGTAGATAAATGAAAGATCAAATATGGATACGGAAAGTCATTTTGATCGCTGTATGTATTTCAATATCAGCGAGCTTACAAGTCTTTGCTGATCATTTTATTTATTGGAAACCGAGTTTACTCACAGAGTTCTGGCGTTTATGGACGGCGCATTGGGTGCATGTTGGATGGATGCATTTTTTATTGAATATGTTGGCATTCGCATGTTTGCCGTTCATTTTCCCTCATGTACTTAATCGACATTTATGCGCACTGTTATTGATCCTGCCGCCATTTATCAGCCTCATTTTTTATTTTTATTTGCCTTATATTGATGCTTATGCTGGATTGTCTGGTGTTCTGCATGGTTTATATACTGCGGTGAGTTTGGTGTATTTGCAGTATCCGAAAGAACGTAAGTTTGCCATATTAGTTTTGGTCTTGATTGCTGCAAAGTTACTTTGGGAAAATACCTTTGGACAAGCAGGCACAGCTCAGTTAATCGGTAGCCCCGTGTTAACGGAGGCACATTTGATTGGTGCGATTGGCGGTGTGTTAAGTGGTTTAGCTTATTTATCGATAAAAAGGAAAGGTAGAACGCAGGCAAATTGATAAAAACAACCTATAAAAAAGTGATTGTAGTCATTCTTTTTTGGAAAAGATTGCTGCAAATTTAAGCGGTTTAAAAGGGACTGGTGATTCAAAGGGTAAATTCATTTATCTATCAACCATGGATATCGCATGATTCAACATCTTTGGATGGATGTTGAAAACAATAAATTGGAATAGACATGCAAAATGATCAAGAGAAAAAGTCTGGATTAGGTCTACTGAGTTATATCTGGACAGAGTGGATATCAGCCTTTGTTATTCTCATCTTACTCTTAGTAACACTCGTGATTGGTACGGGTGAGATGATCCATGGGCAGTTATTACGTATGGGTGAACGTCTGTACGGCGATCCGAATATTGGGATGCAATATTCGTTTCTACGGGCTGAACCGAGTAAGCCAACCTGTGATCGTAACCCAAATATCGATGCACAAGTTCAAGAGCAAATGAAGATCAATGCTGCGGATGAGTTTGCAAGCATGTTCGGTGTTGCTTCAGAATCTGATGTTCGTTCTTCATTACTGGCTGCACAACAACAGTGTGAAGAAAAATATGTATTCTATGATAAAGCAATGGCGCATATTGAAGCGAATCCGAGTGTTCGTACCTATCGTACGATAGAGACGTCCTTTTTCGGCATTTTTAAATTTGGCTCTGAAAACCGTGCATTATTGTTAGTCATTATGGTGGTGTTTGCTGCTATTAGTGCCACGATTAAATCACATCATATTGGATTACGTAGCCCAGCAACCCGAATCGATTTCCGTATTTATAATACGGCAATGGTATTAGGTAATGGTTTACTTACTTCTTCCGTGATTAGCCAATACAACTCGGTACTTAATTCTGGTGTACCTTTTGCCTCTGGCATGAATGTGATTTATTGGTTATGGATGATTTTATTTGGATCATTGACCTTAATTAGTCTATTCCATTTGATTAAATCACCACCGCCAACTCGTGAAGGAGGTAATGTTGGTTTAGCCTTCTTGAGTATCCCGTTATATGCTTATATGGCGATTAACACTGGGGTTGCATTTACTTTCTTCATGGACTATCCAATGGGGCAAGGTATTTATCTGGGGCAGTTGGTTGAATTGTCGAATATTTTCTTGAATTTAGCCTTGTTTATTTGGGCGGGTATGTTGCTCAAGCAAACCCGTATTGTTGATTTATTCCTCAATATCTTACGTCCTTGGAATCTGGCTCCAGAGACTTTAACTTGGTTGATCCTTATTGCAGCGGCATTACCAACAGCCTATACAGGTGCATCAGGTATTTTCGTTATTGCAGCCGGTGCGATTATTTATAAAGAAGTGTGGAATGCGGGTGGTCGTCGTCAGTTTGCATTGGCAGCAACAGCACTCTCTGGTTCATTGGGTGTGGTATTACGTCCATGTTTATTAATCGTTGTCGTAGCATCTTTAAATAAAGAAGTGACAACTGATTTACTTTATACACATGGTATGTATGTCTTCTTATTGACTTCAACCTTGTTCTTAATCATTTCTTTGTTCTTTGCAGAGCAAAAATTCCGCATTTCACCGCCGAAAATTGCTTTGCCTAAATCATTGCGTGCGTTTGTTCCTGTAGCACCATATATCGTAATCTTTATTCTGATTTGGTTATTCTACAAACATGCATTGTCAACGGATCTAAATGAATTTACAGCACCAGTGATGATGCCAGTAATTCTATTGTTGATGGTATTGTTTGATAAGTTGCGTAAAGAACCTGCGCCACTAGCGCCAGTTGGGCATTGGGACAGTACGTTAAACACGTATACTGCGCCGCCAGATGGTTCACAACCTACACCGAAAGTGAATCCTGCAGATGATCCTCGCAACCCAGAGCGTAAAGTTCCATTTGGAAAAGCTTTACATCTCTCAACAACTGAAACAGTCGGTCATATTGGTGCCTTGATTATCCTCATGGCATTGTCTGTCAGCGTAGGTGGTTTCTTAGAACATATTGAAGTGATGGAAGCATTCCCGCGTGACATCAGTAGTATGTTTATTGTGATCAGTTTAGTGGTTGTGTTCATGGTTCTCGTCGGGATGATCATGGATCCATTTGGTGCGGTAATTTTGATTTCTGCAACGGTTGCACCTGTGGCTTATCAATATGGTGTAGATCCTGTTCATTTCTGGATGATTGCATTGGTTGGTTTTGAGTTAGGCTATGTCACACCACCTGTTGCCTTGAATCACTTATTGGCACGACAAGCAATTGGTGATGATGAAGTACGAGCAGCCGACGAAGAAGTGAAGCATTTGTCCTTCTACTATCGTTTCGAGCGCTGGATATTGCCATTATTGGTAATGGTCCCAGCAATCCTGATTGTTGCGTATATTCCTTATTACTTTAAGTTGTTTGGTTGGTACCAATAAGCAGTGAATAAAAAAGCACCTTCGGGTGCTTTTTTATTTTCTGTATATAATTTAGTTGCTATAGGTGGGTTAAAGCTCCTCTAATAGTTTTTTTATATGTTCCCATCCCATTTTACAAGCAAGGTCTAAGGCGGTCATTGATTGATTATTCAAAACTAATTTATCTATATCATGTTCTAGCAACGCTTGAACAAATAAAAAATTTCCTGCAATGACTTCGCGGTGTAATAGTTGATTGCCATGTTCATCTCTTTCATGAAGAACGGCTGGGTTAGTATGGATAAAGTTTAGAAAACTATCCAACATACTCTCACACATTGGATGTTCAATTAAATTTTCAGGGTGCATCTCTTGATCATAGACCAATAAGGTTTTATTAGGATTACCAAAATTTATTCCCCAAGCATTATCATATTCTTTTTGCTCAGAGTCATTTAACTGCTTACGATATTCTTGAATCGTAAAGCCTCCATGGACTTGATCTTGAGCTAAAAACATCCAGTCAACGATCGTTTCAAATGGTCGTTCTACCTTTTCACCTGCTTGTGTATTTTTGATATAGTTTGGTTGATTCATTAAATGACCAGAAATAGTATTTCCATCAAAATCAATTTGGTTTATCCACATATACTCAACTAAAGGGGAGTCGGGAAAATCAATATGCTCTTGTGTAAAGGCACATTTAACGTAAGCAAGCTCGAAAGCAGGAACTATTCTTCGATATTCCCAATAAAGTTCACGCCAAAGTATTTAAAGTTTTCTTGGGCTTTCTCGAAGGCTAAGATCATTTCAGGGGATTCATTTTCAAAAATAGTATTTCTTATATTCATTGACTTGAATTTTCCGAATTTGTATTGGTTACTAGTTTATCTAAAATAATGAAGTATTCTTAGCGATTGAGAATTCACTTCTTGTCTTTTTGTATAAATGGGCTACATAACAAAATCGCCACTAGAATAAAAGCAAACCCAATCAAACTATATATATCGGGGATTTCTTGCCAAAGAAAAAATCCCCAAATGCCAGCAAAAATGATCGCCATATAATTCACTGGCGCAATCTGACCAGCAGGTGCAAGACGATAAGCGTGTGACATAAAGATTTGGCTGGTATTGGCAAGGATACCTGCACTGATTAGGAAAAATAACTCTTTGAGGTGATATGGGCGCCAAACCCAAAACATCGGAATCACCGAGAGGAATGAACCAATCAAGCAGAAATAAAACACAATTCGTTCAGGTGGCTCTGTCCGAGTAAGTGCTCGTACGGTGACAAAAGCCAGTGCAGCAAAGAGACTTGATCCCATCCCAATCACTGCAATCCAGTTCAGCAAGCCTTGATCAGGTTTGGCAACAAAAATAACTCCAATCAATCCTAACGCTGCAGCACAAAGCATCGCTGCTGTGATTCGTTCTTTTAAAAATAACCATGCGATGAGTGGAATAAAAATGGGCGATGAATAAGTAAATACCATGGCGTTGGAGAGTTTTAGATGTGCAATGGCATAGAAAAACCCATACATAGCTGCAAGCCCGATCAAACTGCGCCATGTATGCATCCATAGTTTTTCTGTTTTTACAAAACCAAAACCTTGTTGAAAGATGAAGGGGACAAACAGAATGAGTCCAACGATGTTTCGGAAAAAGACGATTGTATAGTTATCAACGGTATGGGATGCATAGCGAATACAGATCCCCATCACCGAGAATAAAAGTGCAGAGAGCATGAGACATGCAATGGCAATGGGTACTGGATAGCGCTGACCGATACTGGACATAAAATAACAATGCTAGAAGGTGATTTACATTCTAGCAAAATGGGGATCGCGAAAACGCTTTTAAGATGATTGAGCTTGCTGAATTTGAGCCTCTAATAATTTAATTTGTTCCTCTTTCAGCCTGAGTAGAGCATCGACATCTTCATGTTGCTGTTTTAAATCTTTTTGCTGATCTTTTAATTGATGGTGAATATCATCTAATTTAGCGATTTCTTCTTTGGCTAAGCTGTCATTGGTCGGTAATGGTTCCTTTATTAATGACTCTTGTACTAATTGAATCGGTGCAGCAGCTTCGCTCTCCGTCATTGTAGTGATCTCAGAGGCAGCGCTACTTACTTCATCTGGTGAAGCAATTGTTTCCTCAGCGATAGGTTGGTCTGAGTTCGTACTGGGCTGTAGATTCTTCTGTGTCAAAAACCATTGTATTGCAAAAAACAAAACCACAATAATGCTAATGCCAGCAATGATCATCCACAATAACTTGGTGTTTTTGGTTTGGCTTGGTGACGTCATTTTTTTTAACCTTCTAGTCAAAATGACGAGGTTTGAACTGTATCACCCCAATTTCATCTGGCTCTGCGATTTCAGGTTCATCCACTTGAGTTGGCCGTTTTTCGCTATAAGCACATTCGATACATTCAATCCACTCGTCATCCACAGTAGTGATCTTAACCACACGATCTAACGCACCACATTTGGGGCATTTTGCACCCGCGATGAACTGTCTTTTCATGTCAGTTAATACCACCCTGTGAACAATAATGACGTAGTTTAAGCGGTTTTATCAGCGTTCGTCCAACCTTGATGACGCAATAATGCATCTATTTTCGGTTCTCTTTTTCGGAAATTGCGAAACGCATCAAGTGCAGTCTCTTTTCCGCCAACTGCTAGGATAAACTGTCGAAACTCTTTTCCTGTCTCGGTATTAAAAATACCTTCATTTTCGAAGCGATCAAAGGCATCACTCGCTAAAACTTCAGCCCATTTATACGAGTAATAACCTGCAGCATAGCCGCCTGCAAAAATATGGCTGAAACTGTGTTGGAAACGGTTATAGGCAACAGTTGGAACAACGGCAAATTTACTGCGAATATCATCCAAGGTATTCTGAATCTGCTGGCTGTTTAATGCAGGCGCTTGACGGTGAATAGTGAGGTCAAACAAGGCAAACTCAATTTGACGCAAGGTTTGCATTCCTGACTGGAAAAACCGTGCATTCAGTAATGCCGATAATAATTCCTGTGGCAAGGTTTGCTTGGTTTCAGTATGTTCACTGAGAACATCTAAGCTTTCGTTATCCCACGCCCAGAATTCCATAAACTGACTTGGTAACTCCACAGCGTCCCATGCGACGCCGTGTGTACCTGCAACCGAGATATTATCCACTTCTGTGAGCATGTGATGTAAGCCATGACCAAACTCATGGAATAGCGTAATCACTTCATCATGCGTGAGCAAGGCAGGCTGATCACCAATTGGTGGAGTAAAGTTACACACCATATAACAGACTGGTTTTTGTAGACCATTCGCAGTTTGTACACGAGAACGGAAACCACTCATCCAAGCACCACCACGTTTACCGTTGCGGGCATATAAGTCAAAGTAGAAACCACCAATCACTTGACCTTGATCTTCAATTTCAAAATAACGCACATCATTTTGCCAAACAGCTGCTTGGCGTTCGATGATTTGGATGTCATACAGGCGTTGCACGATCTGAAATAAACCTTGAACAACTTTTGATGCAGGGAAATACGGTTTGAGTGCTTCTTGAGATAAATTAAATTGTTGTTGTTTCAGCTTTTCAGAATAATAGGTTGCATCCCACGGTTTTAATTCATCAACGCCATCTTGTTGGGCAATGCTTTTAAGTTCGGCAATTTCAGCCAATGCAGGCGCACGTGCATGTTCAGCCAAATCAACTAAGAACTTATCGACTGTTTCAACATCAGGCGCCATTTTGCTAGCAAGTGAGTATTCTGCAAAATTATTAAAACCAAGTAATTGTGCCATTTCCTGACGCAGGCTGAGGATTTCTTCCATGACAGGCGTGTTGTCAAACTCGATTTTATCAGATTGCTCAGATGCACGTGTTACATAGGCCTTATACAACTCTTCTCTTAATGCTCGATCATCGGCATAGGTCATAATCGCGAAATAAGCAGGGAAGTCGAGTGTCGCAACCGCTTGGTCAAGCTCACGTTGTTGTCCATATTGTTTCAGTAACTCGATGCTGCTTTGTGGTAAGCCCTTTAGTTGTGATTCATTTAAAGGTTTGAAGTAAGCTTGAGTTGCATCCAGCACGTGGTTAGAGAAATCTGAAGAGAGTTGAGATAAACGTGCTGAGATTTCAGCATAGCGTTTTTTGGCTTCGCCTTCGAGTGCCACACCTGAAAGTTTAAAGTCGCGTAGCGCCAGTTTAATAGCACTTTGTTGTGCTTCGCCGAGGGTTTGGAACGCAACGCTATCATGAACCTGTTGGTAGGTTTGATAGAGCGCCGCGTGCTGTCCAAGTTGTGTGTAGTATTCGCTTAAACTCGGTAATAGCGATTGATATATCTCACGGGTTTCAGGATTGTTCATGACGGCATTGAGATGCGATAAAATGCCCCATGCTTCACTCATGTTATTTTCAAGCTGGTCAACTTCGGTCAATGTTGCCAATTGAGTTTTGGTATCTTGAGGGGCTTCATTTAGGCGATTTAAGAAGTTCTGACCATTTTGAATACTTTGTTCAATCTGTTGTTTTAAGTCGGCAAGTTGAATTTGATCAAATTGAGGAACTGGAAGCGTTGCTTGCTGTAGTGTCATTCTATTTTTGCCATATCATCTTTAAACATAGTTATAGATGTAGGGGTGATGACATCAGAAATCAAGTTGAAGGTATGATTTATTAGGCTAACTTCTGGTTTTGGCTGAGAAAAGAGGTTCAATCGCCAAACAAATTCACGCCTGGTGGTCTCTTGCTATTTTATGATGCGATATTTTATATGTGTTACCAAATCTGTGCCACTTTGCTCCAGTATTTCAAAATCTATTGGCGGTACATCGTCGAACAAACGTTGACCTTGACCGACGATGACTGGAACGATATGTAGCCATAACTCATCAATAATACCTGCTTTCAAATACTGATTAACGGTATTGGCACCACCTGCAATTGCAACATCTTTTTCACCAGCGACTGCTTTTGCTTTTTCCAGAGCACTTTGTATTCCATCAGTCACAAAATGAAAGGTCGTACCACCTTGCAAAGCTAGATCCTCCCGAGCAATGTGGGTAAGAACAAATACAGGAGCATGGTATGGCGGTTCTTCGCCCCACCAACCTGCCCATGTATTATATTCTGCACCACTTGGGCCGAACATATTACGTCCCATAATAAAAGCGCCAGCAGAGGTTAAACTGGCAATTTCATGCTTATGCTGAGCAGCTTGTTCAAACAACCATTTACACAGACTTTGATGAATATTAGGTAACTCACCGAAAGGCTTATCTTCAGTCATATTCAGGCCAGCAACGAAACCATCAACGGATATACATATACCGCATATTACTTTTCCCATACTGGCCTTCCTATTCATGATTTAAGCGTCTTGCTTTACCTTCGCATTGGACTTTTTCTTTTTCGGTTTTGCTTTCTTCTTCACCTTTTCTTTGCTTTCAGGCTTAGAAGCGCTCTTTTTGCTTGGTTTCTTTGCGTAAGGACTAGCTTTGTCCTTATTCTTCTTTTTAGCAACGGGCTTTTCACCATCTTCACTGAGTTGAGCGATGATAGGTGCTTTGCTAAATACTTCTTCAGTGGTTAGGGTTTTGTTTGAAGCAGTACGTGGTGCTTTTTGACGAATCACACGACCCAAATGTGTCAATTGCTGAATCAGTTGGAAGTCGATTTTACGTTCTTCCAAGTTCACGCCAGCGACTTTGATCTTGACTTCATCACCTAAACTAAAGGCTTGACCACGGTTTTGACCGACCAGACTTTGGCTGGCTTGATCATAGAGGAAATAATCCTCACCGAGTTGGCTGACATGGATCATACCGTCCACATACAAGTCTTTGAGGGTGACAAATAAACCAAACTCAGTCACAGCACTAATCAGACCAACAAACTCGTCACCTAAATGCTGTTGCATATAGTGGCATTTCAACCATGTGGTCACACTACGCGAAGCTTCATCGGCACGACGTTCAGTTTGAGAGAAATGCTCACCTGCATCATCCAAGGCTGCACCAGAAAGCGTGTGAGGCTTTTGTTGCAAATGCGTTTTAATGGCACGATGAAGTAATAAATCGGGGTAACGACGAATTGGTGAGGTGAAATGCGTATACGCTTCATATGCCAAACCGTAGTGACCAGAGTTTTTTGCGCCGTAATAGGCTTGCATCATCGAGCGCAATAACACCGCATGAATACTTGGTGCATCGAGTCGATCCTTGGTCGCTTCGATTACGCGTTGATAATCTGCTTGGGTCGGTTGTTCTGGGAATGGTAGACCGAGTAATTTCACAAAATCACGCACTTTTTGAATACGTGAAAATTCAGGTGCTTCATGCACACGATAGAGCATCGGAATATCATGTTCTAAAGCGTATTCTGCTGCCGCGACATTGGCGAGCAACATACATTCTTCAATCAGTTTGTGTGCAACATTGCGCGTACGTGGCAAGATTTCTTTGATGCCACCCAACTCATCAAAAGTCATGTAGGTTTCAATGGTTTCAAATTCCATTGCATGACGTTCTGCACGTAAGCCTTTTAGGGTTTGATAAAGTTGGAACAGGGTGTTCAGTGATTTATGAATGCTTTTATCTTGTGGAATCGCATCTGTTGTACCATCTAAATATTCACTGACTTGGGTATAAGTCAAACGTGCTTTGGAGTGCATTACCGCAGGGTAGAATTCGTAACCTGTCACTTTACCTGCACGAGACAGTTTTAAATCACAGACCATACATAGGCGGTCAAGATGCGGATTTAAAGAACACAGTCCATTTGACAACGCTTCAGGCAACATAGGCAAAACAAAGTGTGGGAAATAAACTGATGTCCCACGGTCTTCAGCTTCTTCATTCAAAGCTGAATCTAAACGGACATAATGACTGACATCTGCAATTGCCACCACCACACGATAGCCACCACCAGGACGTTTCTCCGCATACACGGCATCGTCAAAGTCACGCGCATCTTCACCATCAATGGTAACTAATGGCAGATCGCGCAGATCAACACGTCCTTTATGGTCTTGTGCAGACGGCTCTTTGAAGCTTTCAGCTTCTTTGATGACCGCATCTGGAAACTCGTAAGGCAATCCAAACTCTAAAATCGTTTGAGGAATAATAATTTCGGTATCAGCTTTGTCTGCCATGGATTGAATCACATGACCCGTTGCTAGCTCTTCACGCGTTGGATAGTCATCAATTGCAACACGCAACATGTCACCAACTTTTGCATTGGCATGTTCAATCAGTTCTTTTTCTAAGGTGATTGGTTGGTGCTGATTGGGATTACTGGGTTGAATAAAATATTCACCATCATGTTCAATGACTTTACCAATAATCTGTTTAACGCGGTGTTGAACTACTTCGCTAATAAAACCCCAAGCTTTGCCTTTACGATCGACGGAGGTCTGACGAACCTTGACGCGATCGCCATTAAAGACCAATCGTAATTCACGTTCAGCCAAGAGGATGTCGTTTTGCCCTGCGATATTGGCAGTACCTAGACCTTTACTATTGATATATACCGTTGCCTCATGGCTCGGGAGGTCTGTTGCTGGCTGAAATTTATAGCCATCCTTCATTAACTGACCATCACGCACCATCGCACTTAAACGATGGTTTAATGCATCAATACTTTTTTGATCTTGAAGATTAAAGCATTCGACGAGTTCTGCATGAGATTGAGCAGTTTGTAATTGTTCTAATGTGGTTAAAATAAGAGTTCGGCTCGGAATCGGGTTGTCATAACGTTCGGCTTCTGCTTTTGCTTCGGGATCGCCCCAGTTTTTAATCATATCGTTTCATTTCACATCTGGCAGATCGCTTTAGCATAAGTCATTCAAACTTCGACTGCACGTCAAAGATTGCAAGTTTCTGTTTACGCCACGGATCTTTATAAAAGAGAAGTCTATATTAACAAGCGTTGAGGCAAAAAATGCTGAAAAAATACCAAAATCGTTTAAAAAATATTTGATTGATATAAAAAAACAGAAAAAAACAGGATCTTCCCTTGTGTAAAGGAGTTTTAGTTTGTATTATTGCGCTCGTGTTACGGTGAGATGGGTGAGTGGCTGAAACCACATCCCTGCTAAGGATGCGTACGGGTAACTGTACCGAGGGTTCGAATCCCTCTCTCACCGCCATTTTTTACTTAATGCGCTCATAGCTCAGCTGGATAGAGCACTTGGCTACGAACTAAGGGGTCGGGAGTTCGAATCTCTCTGAGCGCACCAAGTAAATATTGCACAAGTAACACATGCCACATTGGCACATAAGTAATGCGCTCATAGCTCAGCTGGATAGAGCACTTGGCTACGAACTAAGGGGTCGGGAGTTCGAATCTCTCTGAGCGCACCAACTTAATGAAAAACACCGCTTAATTGCGGTTTTTTTGTGCCCGAATTTTCTGAGCAAATACTTTTGAACTAAACGGTGATCAACAATAAATGTCGTCTGATTTTTTAAAAGATGATTTCTTTCATTTCTTTTGCAGCACTTTTTCAAAGAAAAGGTATAAATAGCCTACAGTTCCCAATACGCCAACCATACGCACCACATGAAATGCAGTCACCAAAGGCACACCTAGTTGTAATACATTTGCGGTAATGGTCATTTCAGCGACACCACCGGGTGCGAGACCTAAGCCAAGTGTCGGTAGAGGAATATCTGTCCATCGCATTAGGAGGTATGCAACTAAGCCTGTGAGTACCAATGCGCCAAGATTACAGAGCGCGACAATACTCAGATAGTGTGGCGCGGTTTTAAAAAATCCAGCTTTAAATTTATTGCCAAGTGACCAGCCGAGTAAAACTTGTCCCAAGTGTACAATGGGATCTGGTATAGCTGAGAGGTGGATATTTTGTGCGGTAAAAAAAATAGCAATCAGTAATGCGCCAAAGGTCCACGGGTTGGGGAGTTTGTAGTGCTGGAAAATACGACTGGCGAGATAAGATAAGATCACCAAAAGGACCAAACCAAACCAATTCATTTCCATATTACGGTCGATGTGATGGTCATCAAAGCCATGCCATCCCATAAACTGATAGGAGAACGGGACAATCACCACCACTATGAGTACGCGTAACGTATGTGCTGATGCAACTTTGTCTACTTTGGCTTGGTAGTGTTCTGCTAAATGTGACATTTCATTTGCCCCGCCAATCGCGGAAGCAAACCAAGCTGTTTTAAAATCGACTTTGCCCCAACGTTGTAAGATGACAGCACCAATCCCACCTAATATTAACGCGAACAGTAGACCTATCAATAATGCGAGCCAATTTTTTGCAATCAGATGCAGCATTTCGGGCGTGAAATACAAACCTAAAGTCAGTCCGATAATGGATAAACCGATACTGCGTGCAGCACTGTGGCATTCGATTGGGGCGTGATTAATTTTCAGTAATGCGGTAATAAACAGTGATCCCAGTAGCCAAGGGATGGGCAAGTGCAACCACTGTGCAAGGTGAGCACCAAGAAAGGCGATGGCTAGACTCAAAGCATACTTTAGATATTGCATTGAATGAGATCACATAAACTAGAACAATGCGTAATCGCAGAGTAGACCAATCGTAATGAGGTAATCACGAGACTTCTTTCATCACTAGTTAAACCCTCTTTGTTCTTCCTCTATCGGGAGAAACAAAAAAGGGTTTGTAAAAGAAGTCTACGATTGGTCGGTAATATTAAATTGCTTTATGGCGATTGCGTAACCAACGAATTAACGGCAACACAATCATGATACCCGCCAACATCCATAAGGTCTTGGTAATATAGCCATCAAATAGGATGGATAGTTCACCTTGCGAAATGGAGAGTGCGCGGCGCAAGCTAGATTCCATGAGTTCACCTAACACGAACCCGAGAATGAGTGCTGATAAAGGGAAATTAAGTTTACGTAAAATATAACCAAAAATACCTAAAATCACCATGAACACAAGGTCGAAGACTGTGCTATGGATGGCATACACCCCCACGAAGCTGACTGCGGCGATGGCTGGGAGCAAAATAAAGTTTGGCACACTCAGTAACTTAGCAAAGAAGCGAACCAATGAGATGTTCATAATGAGTAGTAATACACTGACCACAAACAATGAGGCAATCAGTCCCCAAACAATTGTTGGTTGTTCGGTGAATAACTGTGGACCAGGGGTGATGTTATAAAGCGTTAAAGCACCCAACATCACTGCTGTTGTGCCTGAACCGGGTACACCTAGGGTGAGCATCGGAATAAATGAACCACATGCTGAAGCGTTATTGGCAGCTTCTGGTGCTGCAATACCACGCAAATCACCTTCACCAAATTTGCCATCTTTTCCTGCGAGTTTACGTTCGCTGGTATAAGACATTGCACTGGCGATGGTTGCACCCGCACCGGGTAAAATACCAACAATAAAGCCAAGCAAAGAACTGCGAATCGTTGTGCCTAAGGTGAACGTAAACTCTTTGAGGTTGAATAAGCTGCGCTTGCCTTGTCCTAAAGCTTTTTGTCCAACCGTTGTTTTTTCCAGCATGATTAGAATTTCGCTGATACTGAAAAAACCAATCACAATTGTTGTAAATTGTACGCCGTCGCTTAAATTGACTGAACCAAAGGTAAAACGATATACACCAGTGACAGCATCAACACCTACGGTCGCAAACAATAAACCGATCAATGCTGCAATGGCTGTTTTAATGGGTTGGTCGCCCACTAAGCCACTTAAACACGTTAGTGCGAATACCATTAAAACGAAATATTCAGCAGGCCCGAAGACAATTGCCCATTTTGCTAAAAGTGGTGCAAATAACACGATTCCCGTGATTGCGATTAAGCTGCCAATAAATGAGCTCATAGCTGAAAGTGATAGCGCAATCCCTGCCTTACCTTGTTTAGCGAGTGGATATCCATCCATCGTCGACATAATGGCGGCGGCATCACCAGGCACATTGATGAGAATCGCGGAAATACGACCTCCGTATTCACAGCCCAGATAGACCGCTGCTAATAGGATTAGCGCACTTTCAGGTGGGAGGCCCAATGCATAAGCAAACGGGAGCAGTAATGCGACACCATTGATTGGGCCGAGTCCGGGTAATAGTCCAACAATTGTTCCAATAAATGCACCGATGAGCGCGATCATTAGGTTTTGAGGTGTTAATGCGACTTGAAAGCCGTACATTAAATATTCATAAACTTCCATTTATTCTTCCTTGATTAACTAAAAAATCCCAATGGCAGCGGTACATCTAATACGTAGTCAAATAACCCGTATAAAAGACAACCAAAGACAATGCCTGAGATTAGTGATGCTTTGATGCTTCCTCCAAAAAGGGTGCCGACAAGGAAAAACATGATGGCGGTCGCAATAGGAAACCCTAAGAATTCAAAAGTTACCGCGTAAATCAGCATAAACAGCATCAATAAGCCGATTCTTTTTAGAATTGAAGGTGTGTAGCCTAAATCAATGAACTCAGCTAATTTTTGAGGTCTAAATGTTAGATAAAAACAACTTACAATCAGTAGTAATAGGAGCAGTACGGGATAGGGGCGCGGCCCTAAAGGGTCATACGCAAAAGGGGCGACATAGCCCCAAGCTAAATAAAGAAGACCTAAACTGACGAGTCCCAAAGTCCCTGAAAAAATCCTTTCTGCGGACATAAATAATTCCTTTTCTGTACTAAAATTCAGGAGCATTTCAATACTGAGTTTTTTCGCTATAGCAAAATGTGAGGATTGAAATGCTCTAATCGCTTTAAGGGTTATTTTGTAACGAGATCGAACTCTTTTGATAAATCTCTGAGTTGATTAGTTTGCTGCATGACAAATTTATCTAACTCTTCTCCAGTCATAGAAAGCGGGAGTAAATCGAATTGTTCGCGAGATTTTTCAAACTTCGGATCAAGCATCATTTTTTCAAATGATGTTTTCCACCATTGATAGGCTTCGTCACTAACTTTTGGGCCGACATAGTAGCCACGAACCACAGGCCATTGGATGTCGAAACCTTGTTCTTTTGCTGTTGGTATATCAGCCAAAGCATTTGGTAGGCGCTCAGGTGCAAATACCGCGAGTGCACGTAACTTACCTGATTTGACATGAGGAATAACTTCCGCAACACCTGCGCTAACCACTTGGATGTGGTTGCCTAAAACAGATGTGACGGCTTCACCACCGCCTTCTAACGCAATATAGGTCATTTCTTTTGGATTCACGCCAGCAGCTTTAGCGAGCATCGCGGTTTGCATCCAATCTTGACCACCAACACTACCGCCAGCGCCGAAACTTACTGATTTAGGGTTTTTCTTAAGGGCGGCAACGAGGTCATTCAGGTTTTTATAAGGAGATTCCGCATTGACTGCAACCACGCCATAGTCAGTGCCTACAATGGCTAACCAACGAACATCTTTTTCAGTATATTGACCGAATTTTCCTTGTGAGAGATTCAGTAGCGAACCTGTGGAAAAAGCCACAATAGCATTGTCATTGGCAGGGTCGTTGGCGACGATTTTATTGTATGCAACTGCACCGACACCACCAGGCATGTAGGTGACACGCATTGGGGATTTTAGTATTTCGGTTTCTTTAAAGGCATTTTGTGCCAACTTACAAGTGAGGTCAAAACCACCTCCTGGTTTTGCTGGTGCAATACATTCTGGGCGTTTAGGTTCGCCGATTTCGCCTTGTTTTTTGCTGCATGCCGTTAGACCTAATCCTAAGGTCAGTAAAGTACCAGTTAATAGAATGCCTTTTAACATTTTAAGTGTTTCTCCATAAACGGTTATATTCATATGCAAACTTTGGGTGTGCATATTTTTATATAGGCTTCGTTGCCTAGATTTTTAAAAGACGGGGGAGAGGTATTTTAAACCTTACGACACTCTCTACCACTTTTGCATAGCTTTAATTTGAATTGTGGAATCCGTTGTTTATCATAAAAAATAAACAGAAAAAGAATATCATTATCTTATCTATGGTTATGATTCATTTTTAAAATACATGCAAAGTAGTTATTTATTTTAGAAATACTAGGTGCTGCTAAATTATTATAGAGTGATATAAGTCGATGATTTTATTTTTAAATATAAGAGTGAATGTTTTTTGAAAAATGGGTGGGTGGTGATTGATATTTGAGCGATGCGTGATATGGATTTGTGATAATTGGTTGAGGATGATGAATAAGCGAAGATTAAAGCCTGCTTTATTATTAAATTTTTGTATTTGATTTATTGAAAATTATTGATGGGTTTAAATAATGAATAGGTATTAAAAAAGCCAAAACTGATACAATTTTGGCTTTTTATTCGTGGTGGAGCTTAGAACTTAAACTCTAAGCCAGTACCAACAACAGGTTGCTTATCTTTTGCATCTGCTTGTTTGAAAGTTGCATAGGCTGTATAGCCATAGGCTTTCACTTGCTTGTTAAATGAATAATCTACGCCTGCCATAATTTGCTTGGCATCATAATCGGCATCATCATTTTTAAAGCTGGTCGAATTTTGACTGTATTGTGCTTTTAGATTCCATTTCTCAAGGTTTGGGAGTCGATATTCTGCACCGACCAGCCAACCTATGGAATCATCAATATTGTTTGCGCCGGCAGTATTGCCTTTTGCTTCTTCAACCTCAGATTTTTGGATTAATGCTTTTAAAGCGAGTCCATCGATTGGTTTGATACGCCCTGTCAGACGTAAAGTGTTAGCTGCTGCAAAGACTTTATCTATGTCGGTATGTGTATCTGTTGCATTGAGGAAACCGCGTCCTAAAAAGTTGCTTG
Source organism: Acinetobacter sp. NIPH 1852 (assembly GCF_022549455.1). Taxonomy (NCBI): domain Bacteria; kingdom Pseudomonadati; phylum Pseudomonadota; class Gammaproteobacteria; order Moraxellales; family Moraxellaceae; genus Acinetobacter; species Acinetobacter sp. NIPH 1852. The sequence goes on from NZ_JAKZGG010000013.1 coordinate 103,415, forward strand.
GAATCGCTTTGTCGTAGGCAATCGCTGCCAAGAAGATTGGATCTGCATAGGTGATTGATGTTGACCATGCATCACCTAAGCCCCCACCATCAACAGTTACGCCACCTTGATTGCTTTTGATCCCTTGTGCTTCACCTGTTGCAAGTAAAGCATTGAATTCAATATTGGCTTCTTTACCAACTGCAAATTTGGGGGATTCATATACCACAGTATTATTGATGCGGTTTTCACCTGGCATGATACTTGTAATGTCGGCTGTGTTGCGGACGTAGTTATTGAAGCTATCAACAGCGCTGGATAATTTTTTTAATGGTGAGTTGTTTTTACCGACTTTAAGTGTTCCGTATTTGTCATCCTTTAAGCCAACATAGCGATCACGTTGCGACCAATCGGTTCCATCCCCATCCGCATTAAATGCCCATTCGATTAGGTAAACAGCGCTGAGGCGTTCGGTTAATTTTTCTTCGCCTTTAAGTCCGAGGAATGAGCTGTTGCTGTTTACTTTCCATACATCTCGATCAGATTTGGTTGCATTGTTTTCTGGTAGGTAGTCGAGACTGGCATCGATTTCGCCATAGATCTTTGGAGCAGCGATTGCTGAGCAGGTGGTGATGCTTAATATACTGGCAATTAAAAAATTAATTTTCATTTATGTCATCCTAACAATTTAAAATTATGAATAAGCAACCGTCATCTCATTTAAATAAATGAAATATAAAATAGACCATGCTGTTTAAACGAAAATATTTATAAAGAAATCAATAAATTTAAATCCGTGTGGCATAAGTCTTGAGCTGTGTTTTCATAATTAAATACTTACACTCAAAGATTAAGTGTAGGCATCTAAGCAATCCTTCGCTAAAGAATAGATTTAATGCACGAGGCATGGCCTGTGAACTTATTCAGTGTGGATTTTATTGTATTTAAAGTGAGGTCGGCATTTAATTTTTTGATAAGGGTGATGGTGATATTTAGTTTTATGATAAAGATGTGATTTGTACCTTTATTTTGATTTTTCATTAATGTATTTTTTAATATAAATATATTAGACCTTAGTCTAGTATATTCGCTGGAATTTATCTTAAATAAGGTGTATTTATTATTAAGCATAAATTTTATTTATGACTTTTTATTAGACCTCTTTATTTAGATTTTTTGTATTTCTCCCATCTGGGGGGTGAAAAAATCTAATACAAAAAACCGCTGAAATATCAGCGGTTTTTTGTATTTAAACAGGATTAGAAAAGGTTGGTACTTTCAAATAGTTGTTCAGTGAGATTGATGTTTGAAACTGAAAGATGGTCAGTAAGGTTTGTACCTGAGCTGCTAAGAGAGAAACCTTGAGAAGACGTTGTTGCACCTAGAACAGAATCTAAGATGCTATCTACACCATTACTGCTGCTACAACCACAGTCACCGACATTAACTGAAAGTAATCCAGTTAAGTTTCCAACGATATCGCCACTGAGGATACCTGTGATTGAACCCAGAGGACCACCATCACCGCCAATACCACCGATGATGCCACCACCAAGCAGATCTTCACCAACAACATGTTGGATAATATCAGCAGCAGTTGAACCATTATTGATGAGTGTACCGATCACGCCAGTAGCATTACCCATCGCGCCACCAAAATCAGCGCCAGCTAAATCAGAGATTGCTTCAAGTGTACCGTTGACGGTATCGCGAGAAGTTTCAAAAGTGAGTGTGCCAAGATTTGCGAGATCACCAACAGGATGTTCTGCTTGAGGGAATACGCCGATGATTGTGTCAGCGACAGTATTAATGCCTGTATTGATGATTTCAGTTTTGAGGCTTTCAACGCCTTGAAGAATATCAATACCAGTTTGGATGACACCTGTTACAGGGTTATTGCCAAGATCACCACCAGCAATGCCACCAATAATACCCGTTAAGATATCGAGCGGGCTGCCACCGTCACCACCCGTAATACCACCGATAATGCCAGTGATTGGACCTAATGGACCACCATCACCGCCGCCCGTAATACCACCGATGATTCCTGTAATTGCACCTAATGGACCACCGTCACCACCAATACCACCGGTGATGCCATCAAGAATGCCACCGCCAAGTAAATCCTCACCAATAACGTGTTGGATGATATCTGCAGCAGTTGAACCATTGTTGATGAGTGTACCGATAACACCAGTAGCATTACCAAGCGCACCAGCAAAATCAGCGCCAGCTAAATCAGAGATTGCTTCAAGTGTACCGTTGACGGTATCGCGAGAAGTTTCAAAAGTGAGCGTGCCAAGATTTGCAAGATCACCGACAGGATGTTCTGCTTGAGGGAATGCTCCAATAATTGTGCCAGCAACAGTGTCGATACCTGTATTGATGATTTCAGTTTTTAGGCTTTCAACACCTTGAAGCACATCGATACCTGTTTGGATAACACCCGTTACAGGGTTGTTGCCAAGATCACCGCCAGTAATACCACCGATAATGCCAGTGATTGGACCAAGAGGACCGCCATCACCGCCACCTGTAATACCACCGATAATGCCTGTGATTGGACCTAATGGGCCACCATCACCACCGCCAGTAATACCACCGATGATTCCAGTGATTGGACCTAGTGGACCACCATCACCGCCACCTGTAATACCACCGATGATGCCTGTGATTGCACCTAGTGGACCACCATCACCGCCGCCAGTAATACCACCGATAATGCCTGTGATTGGACCTAATGGACCACCATCACCACCACCCGTAATACCACCGATAATGCCAGTGATTGGACCAAGAGGACCACCATCACCACCACCCGTAATACCACCGATAATACCTGTGATTGCACCTAATGGACCGCCGTCACCGCCAATGCCACCTGTGATGCCATCAATAATTCCACCACCAAGCAGATCTTCACCGATGACATGTTGGATAATATCAGCAGCAGTTGAACCATTATTAATGAGTGTGCCGATAACACCAGTAGCATTATTTAGAGCACCAGCAAAATCAGCGCCAGCTAAATCAGAGATTGCTTCAAGTGTACCGTTGACGGTATCGCGAGAAGTTTCAAAAGTGAGCGTGCCAAGATTTGCAAGATCACCGACAGGATGTTCTGCTTGAGGCAACGCCCCAATAATTGTGCCAGCGACAGTGTCGATACCTGTATTGATGATTTCAGTTTTGAGGCTTTCAACGCCTTGAAGAATATCAATACCGGTTTGGATGACACCCGTTACAGGGTTGTTGCCAAGATCACCACCCGTAATACCACCGATAATGCCAGTGATTGGACCTAGTGGACCACCATCACCGCCACCTGTAATACCACCGATGATGCCAGTGATTGGACCTAATGGACCACCATCACCGCCGCCAGTAATACCACCGATAATGCCAGTGATTGGACCAAGAGGACCGCCATCACCGCCACCAGTAATACCACCGATTATTCCTGTGATTGCACCTAATGGGCCACCATCACCGCCAATGCCACCTGTGATGCCATCAATAATTCCACCACCAAGCAGATCTTCACCGATGACATG
>NZ_JAKZGG010000014.1:0-86729 GCF_022549455.1 Acinetobacter sp. NIPH 1852
CAAATAGTTGCAATCGCAGCAGTTAAAGTTGTTTTACCATGGTCAACGTGACCAATTGTACCCACGTTTACGTGTGGTTTATTACGTTCAAACTTAGCCTTAGCCATTTGACTTTCCTCGTTTACGTCGACACCAGTTTAGAGAAAACAACCCTGAAACACTTTTCTTATCGACATTCGCCTAAAAAAACTAAACACCCAATACTTGAAAAGCAGACTATAATAGCCTGCTTCTTTAAATCTTTTGTAGAAATTCTACTAAGCTGTATATCTGGAGCTCTTATCGAGATTTGAACTCGAGACCTCTCCCTTACCAAGGGAGTGCTCTACCACTGAGCTATAAGAGCGATGTCTTCGATAATAATGGAGCGGGAGACGAGGTTCGAACTCGCGACATGCAGCTTGGAAGGCTGCCACTCTACCAACTGAGTTACTCCCGCATGTTGGTACTTACCACTTCAATCGAAGCTAAATGGTGGTGAGAGAAGGATTCGAACCTTCGAAACTTTCGTAGCAGAGTTACAGTCTGCCCCCTTTGACCGCTCGGGAATCTCACCACATCACACTTACACAGTGCTGTTCTTTACTCAAAATATCAAAACCTTAAGATGGTGCCGGCACACGGATTCGAACTGTGGACCTACTGATTACAAGTCAGTTGCTCTACCAACTGAGCTATGCCGGCGTTTCTTAGTGTTTCGTACGTTTCGTATCGGAACGGTGTGCAGTTTAGCAAAACTTACACATGATGCAAGCAGTTTTTTCAGAAAAACTGCGAAAAACTCATAAAATCAATCCGTTTGACGATAATTCAACCGCTTTGATCACTGCGCGTGCTTTTATTTGGGTTTCATTCCACTCTGACTCAGGATTTGAGTCAGCAACAAGCCCCGCACCTGCTTGTACATAGACTTTTTCATCGCGAATCACACAAGTACGAATCGCGATCGACATATCCATTTCGCCATGCCAGCCCAAATATCCAACTGCACCGCCGAACACACCTCTTTTTACAGGCTCAACTTCATCAATAATTTCCATGGCACGAATTTTGGGAGCACCTGAGAGTGTCCCCGCAGGAAAAGTCGCCTTAAAAACATCTAAAGCATCGACATCATCCCGCACTTCACCTTGTACATTGGAAACAATGTGCATGACATGCGAATATCGCTCGATCACCATTCGGTCAGTCACTTGCACTTTACCGATTTTAGAAACACGGCCAACATCATTACGACCTAGATCGATCAACATTAAATGTTCAGCGATTTCTTTTTCGTCAGACAGCAAATCTTGCTCTAATGCCAAATCTTCTTCTTTGGTCTTGCCTCTTGGACGCGTGCCTGCCAAAGGTCGTACTGTCGCAACACCATTTTCCAAGCGCGACAAAATCTCTGGCGATGAACCTACGATATGAAACGGTTTTTGATCTGTCAGGGTTTGACCTTGTACCAAAAATAAATAGGGGGATGGGTTTAAGTGACGTAAAGCACGATAGACTTGTAATGCCTCACCATCAAAATCAGAGACCATACGCTGCCCAGGTACAACCTGCATGACATCCCCTGCACGGATGTATTCTTTTACTTTTTCAACTGTTTCGATGAACTTTTCTTTGCCCGTAATCGATTCAAAATGCGGTGCAGTATGTGGTTTCGCTTGTAAACTTACTGGTATTGCAAGCAACTGTTCAAGCTGATCAAGTTTCTCTTGCGCCTTTGCATAAGCATCTTCTTGATGAGCATCGACGTGATGAATCAAAAACAAGGTGTCTTTTAAATTATCAAATACAATCACAGTTTGAGACAACATCAACCATAAATCTGGCAAGGTCACGGGATCGGCTGCTGGGATATTTTTGAGTTTTGGTTCGATATAGCGCACTGCATCATAGCCCAAATATCCAACCAAACCACCAGTAAAGTTAGGTAAGTCAGGCAGCTCCACTTGGGTTGGCACTTTAAATTGGTTTTGAAAGTCACGAATATATTGAAATGGATCACTGCAATGCTGCTGGGTCACAGACCCATCCGCCTGCTGAACGGTTAAAACGCCTTCATTACATGAGAAAACGGTCGACTCACCCAAGCCAATCATGGAATAGCGCGCCCAATTTTCCCCGCCTTCAACCGATTCAAATAAATAAGCATGTTTGTGCTGTTTAAACCGTGCAAAAACAGAAAGTGGCGTTTCAGTATCCGCCAAACGTTGGCGGTAAACAGGTATCGTGTTATAGCCTGCTGATTTTAGTTGTTCAAATTGTGCGAATGTGGTCATGGGCATTCTCTATGCTTTTAGCTCTATGGTTTCGATTTTTTGCGTTTCCTTGTTTCAATTGCGTCAAGCCCGCCATCGAAAAACCATAACAACATTCATGCCCCACTCCTCACTCTATCTTCTTCAATCAACTCAACTAAACTATCAACCACTTGTTGCGGCTGACAGTCATAGATACTTTCTCCATGATTATAGCCATAGCTGACCACAATACAATCAATACCTGCACGTCTTGCTGCTTCGACATCATTGCTCGAATCGCCAATCATCAAGCTTTGTGATGCATATACATTTTGACTTTGCATGCAGTGCAGTAAAGGCAAAGGGTGCGGTTTTCGCTCAGATAAGCTATCCCCACCAACGACCATTTTAAAATACCGACTCAATTCCAAAATATCGAGGATACCTTTTGCTAAATGTGCAGGTTTATTGGTAACACAGACCATCGAGATATCATGCGCTTGACAATGCTTCAAAAAGGCGAGAACACCATCATAAACAGTGGTGTTCACACACAACTCTTGCGCATATACCTGCATAAACGTATCAAGCAATTGCTTTTGCTGCTGTGCATCTACCTGCCCAAACAAATGTTCAAGCACAGTTTCACATAATCTCGCTGCACCTTTGCCAACCCACTCCCGAACCTGCACTTCGGTTACTAAAGGCAAGCTCAACTTCTCCAAACTCAGATTCATGGCGCGATACAAATCAGCGGCAGAATCTACCAACGTTCCATCAAGATCAAATAGGATCAGATGACGACTTTGTAACTGTGCAACAGACATGAGATTTACTCTATAAATAAAAAAGGCATACCTATTACGATATGCCTTGCATTGTAAAAGCTTAGAATGATTATTTAAAGAACAGCCAAGCAACCATCGCCAAAATGATCAATACAATAATTGAAATCAAACCAACCGAGGCATTTCTTTGTTGTTGTTTTTCCTGCATCACAGGTGATTCAGTTGCAACTGGCGATTGTTCTGAAGTAGCTTGAACATTTACATGTTCAGGAATTGGTGCTGGCTTTGGAATCGCAACTTGTTGTGGCATGCCATCACGACTGATCGGGGTCTCAACCGCACGTTCAGCAATACTCGGCATACCTTGATCGTGCGCAGCAGATGAAATAGGCTCAATTTCAATCTCTGGCAAATCTATATCCGTCGTTGTCGGCGCAAGAATCGAGAATGTAAAACTCGCAAATTGCAAAATATCACCATCATGCAATTCGGTTTCTTGTTCTATACGCAAATCATTAATAAACGTACCATTGGATGAATTTAAATCTTGCACCCACAGCATTTGATCTTTGAGCAATAGCGCCGCATGACGACGTGAAATATCCGCTGATTGCAATAAAATATCAGCATCCTGATGTCTCCCGACCAACATATCACGCTCGATCGTGATTTCTTTCCCCGTAAACTCACCTGTAATGGCTTGCAATTTCCAAGTCATAAACACCAATCCTTATCCTGATTTATTGATTATCGGTTCTGGCAATCTTAACATTGTGACATATGTGCTTGTGTGCATCTACTGTGAAGATGCAGGATGAATCGTTGTCGTGGTCACTGTGTTTTTACTTCGCTCTACTGAACGCTTTTGTAAAGGTGCTTCCACCGTCGCAACTGGCGTTGTCACAACCGCTGTTTGCCTTTGTGTGGCTGTTGGCACGTTTTGATAAGGTGAGGCATTCACCGCAGGTTGTTGACGATAAATATCGTTTACACTCTCAGGTAGTTTTGCAAAGTTGCCATTTTTATCCATCGAAAGCTGCAAGCTATAAAGCTGATTATAGCGTTGCTGAGAGATACGACGGATATCATCCGAATCCCCTACAATAGTCGGATGGATAAACACCAAAAGATTACGCTTTTCGTTGCTTCGAGTATCTGCACGGAATAAACGCCCTAAATACGGAATATCGCCTAACACAGGGATACTTTGGCGAGTTAGACTAGTATCATCAGAAATCAAACCACCCAAAATCACAGTTTGTCCATGATCAGCCAATACCGAGGTCTTAATCGCCCGTTTACTGGTCACCAAATCTGTTGCCTGCCCTCGATTAGGCTGAACATTTGAAACCTCTTGTTCAACCTCAAGACGAACCGACCCTCCTTCACCAATATGAGGCACAACTTTCAGCGTTATCCCCACATCCTTCCGTTCAACCGTCGTATAGGGGTTTACGGTACTGTTACCCTGAGTTGCAACTGACCCTGTGACAAATGGCACATTTTGCCCCACGACAATATAAGCTTCTTCATTATCCATTGTGACAATTGATGGAGTCGATAAAAAGTTCGATTTAGTATTCGCTCTCAGCGCTTGTATCAGCGCACCGTACGCCCTGCGTGGGTTTTCAAAATTCCCGACACCTATTGAAGCACCATCTCCCAAAGCACCTGCGGCACCTGCTGCACCGCCAGTTAAATAACCAGCTGCAATTTTGGACAGTCCAGAACCAAGATTTGAAAAGTTAACCAGTCCAACACCGCTACTTAGATCACCTAGCACCCATTGCACACCAAGTTGATCGGCATCACTACCCACAATCTCAATAATCGCAGCCTCGATCAGCACTTGCTGACGACGGGTATCCAATTGTTGAATTGCTGATTCAATTTCGCGCATCAACTGCGGATCAGCCTTAACCACTAAAGCATTCTGCGTACTGTCCGCAATAATACTGACACCGCCACTATTGAAGCTGGTCACATCATTTTGGCGGTTATTAAAGCCACTGTTGAGGCTAATCCCCGAACTACCCGATGAATTACCTGACGAGCTTGTGCCTTGGTTATTTGAAATCAAATTATTGATCGGATTTGATGCATTACTATTGTTTGATGAAGCAGATGAAGCAACCGACTGACCAGAAACTAAACCTTGTAAAATTTCAGCGAGACTTTTTGCGCTGGCATATTTCAAACGAAAGACTTTCAAACCACCCAAACGATCTGCCGATGGCACATCCAACATCTCAATGATTTGACGCAAACGCTTACGTGAATCAGGATCACCTTTGATTAGAATACGATTGGTGCGATTGTCAGCAACGATACGTACGCGTGATCCCACAAAATCTTTTGCTGCACCTGTTGCACTCATGGTTTCCAACAAAGTGATCACTTCCTCAGCCTGACTCGACTGCAAGCCAATCGCCTCAATATCGTTCTGACCCGTACCATCCAAGTTACGTACAATGTTTTCAAGCTGATAAATATTGGCGGCGCGATCCGAAACAATCAATGCATTGGTTCCAGCAACTGCTGCCAAGTGTGCAAACTGCGGCATCAATGGGCGTAACGCAGGAACCAGATCATTTGGATTGGTATTTTGCAACCAAATCACCCGAGTTACGATCTGATCACCACCTGCACGATTGCGCCCGTCGTAAGGAATACCAGCATTTTTCACATTACTATCTGGCACCAAACGGATGGTATTACCAGAAGGCAATGCCACCACACCATTAACGCTAAGCACCCCCAAAAACAGATCATAAACCTCATCTTTATTGAGCGGTTTATTCGAAATAACAGTCACATTGCCTCGTACACGAGGATCAACCGCAAAGTTCTTACCTGTAATATCTGCAACTTCATTAATAAATGCTGCTAAGTCTGCATCACGTAAATTGATCTTCCATGTTTGTGCGTGTACATGGGTACTGATTGCCGCAACCAACGGCGCTGCAGCAAGTAATGCCCAAAGTGGACGATGATGATTCAAAGAAGCCATAACCTGCACTTATTCCTAACTAATGTGATGACGTGTTATCACTGAAAACTCTGTTGTATGGTCATCACTTGATCACCACGTTTTATTTCTATTTTGGCATGTCCTTGACGACGTACTTGCTCTAATAATTGTACTTCGCTAAGTCCTTGCCCAACTGTCTGTCCATTGACCGACAGGATACGATCACCCGAGCGCAAACCCAATGTATTTTTTAAATTCGCTGGCGTTTGATCTGATATTTCATAACCATCTGTCCCGCCGCTTACACCCATATTTTTTAAATACTGTTCACGGTTGTCTTGCATCTGTTGAATCGCTTGACCCAATGCAGACTGCGGCGCGTTCTGAACAGGTTCTGGTGTTTGAGGAGGGACATTATTCGGATTGCTAATAACGGGGTCGGCTGGTTGATACAACCCTTTATCTATTCCTTTAAATTTCACTTCTCGTGTCGCACCATTCCCTTGCTTCAATACCACATGATCCCAATAGACTTCCACCAACTGATAAGAGGTCGAAGCCAAGGTCTCACCAACACGATAACGCTCAGCCGTATCATTCAGCTTAATAACCGCTGAAGACAAGAAACTCGGCGAACCCAAGAGAACGCCTTGTAATTCTAAATTGATATTGTCTTGGGCCGTTGTCGCTGCAGGCTCATTAAATAATGCAAATGAACTGATGTTGGGAACTTGGGCTTGCTGCGAACCCAGCTCAACTCGATCAAATTGCATCGGCTGTGGCGGAGCAACCACCCACCAAAACAAAGAAGCCAGTTTCCAGCAGAGCCATAAAATAAGCAAGGCTAAAATCAAAGGACTGAGTTTATCTAACTTTTGCCAACGCAGTTGTTGTATTTTCTGCATCCATGCGTCCATTACAGACCACCTTGCAGCAATGGCTGACGTGAACTAATAACAAAAGTTTCAAGTCCCGCTTTGCCTTGATAAGACGGAACATTCAAAAGCATGCGCTGTGTCAATTGCACATCGAGCATAAGACTGGCATCTACACTTAAGTTTGCCATTTTTTGACTACGCTGATCACGAACATCAAGTTGTAACTGTCCGTTGCTATCTTTTAACTCAGCAACCAGTGAAGGCATATTCATACGATCTTGACGTTGACCAAAAGTATAGGTCAGCTCACCTCCACCCCAGTTCAATCGCCCTTCTGTTGCACTGAAGCCTTTTTCTTTCTGATAGCTTAATTGCACATCGGCAAGCTGAATTGCATTCTCTGGCCACTGCCAGTCTGCAAAATATTTCAATGTTTCAGGTGAAATTTCACCGTTCAAATCCTTAATCACGATTTTTTTCCCCAAACCATAACCAAAGATACCGTTAAATTGAGTATTGCCACTATGTATATCAAGATTGGCGCCTAAGCGAAACAACAACAGATCCAAAGGTCTCGTTTTCCAATGCACCGAACCCCGTAGCTGACCACGTTGCCAATCCGCCTGCCCCTGCCAAATATTGCCACTGACGTTATGTAATAATTGATTATCTTTAGAAAATTTCGCAATTAGCCATGTTGCTGGAATCTGTAAAATAATAAAAATTAAAAATGCAAAAATGGCGAACAACCACCATCTCCATTGCTTGGTTTTTTTCTTCATCCTACCCATACCAACATACAAAATATCATCCTTTTTGAAATATTCGCTCTGAATGACATTATGCATAATTTTTCAACATCGCCAATTCTCTCATATAAAAAAACCAAGCTTTTTCAGCTTGGTTTTTTATAAAGGATAAAGTCAGCGTATGACAAAACGATGACTTTTAAAACTTACTTAGATTAAGAAATCTTCAAGTTTTGCACCTTTTTCTAACTCAGCAACTAACCAGCGCGGTTGTTTACCACGACCAGTCCAAGTTTCCTCAGTATTGTTTTTATTACGGTAGCGTGGCTCTACAGCTTTACGTGTTGTTTTCTTACGCTTTTGCTCACCCGCTGCCAATAACTCTTCAACCGTAAATCCAATGCCTTCAGCAATCGCAACGATTTGATTATATGCATCTTCAACAGCTTGGTCTTTTTTACTCGCAATCAATACTTCTGCTTCTGCTTGCAGACGCTTTAAGTCTTCTACCGATAAATCACTAATATCTGGTTTCATCCGAACCACTCCAACTCAATAAGGAAAAATATATATCACGCAAAAATAAAATGAATTCAAAAATTCAGTTCAATATTAATTTATAAGCAATTCACTAATCAATATAAGAATAGTCGATTTAATGGCACTATAACAAAAAAATTGCTTTTTATTTACAATAAACTTCAAAAATATAAACCCAGCATAAAATATTTATTTATCTATTTTAATTTAAACCCATTCCAAACTGATCTTAACAGTGTACATATTAAGCCCAATAAAAACACTTTTCATCCTATTGATGAGAGCGAGATTCAATTACCATCATTATTATTTAAACAATAAAAGAACCCCATTATACATACCGCCAATAAAGACATAATTGTCTTTATAATTACGAGTTTAGCTCCAAATCATTTCCAACACTCGCTTCAAGCTGAACGATTTTCTGTCTAATAAGTTCTGGAATATTCGATTTCTTTGAGCTTACTTTATCAACACAGACAATTACCGCCTCACCTGTTGCAACAATCTCGTTTTGAGTTTCACTCCATAAAACATATTGCATTCGAAATGCACTGTTTCGAAGCTCTTCAACTTTCGCACCAATATGCAAGACATCAGGGTAAAATACAGGTCTTAAATACTTACATTGGCTAGAAGCAACCACAGTCAATATATCTTGATCGAATATATTTAATGCCATTAAATAAACAATTCGGGCGCTTTCCATATAACGATAATATTGCACATTATTTACATGGCCAAAAGCATCCATATCCCCCCAAGCAACAGCTTGCTTATGCACAATTGGATAGACAGACAATTCATTCATATTTAGACTCATAGCTTAAAATTAAGAAAATTAACATCATTTTCAAATATTAAATTCAACTGTTTGATTAAATCAAGATTATCCCCAAGCATTGACTTAATTCGTAAATAACTCATTAAAATATTATCAGGATATAAAGTTAATAATTGTTCTGCTTCAAGGTGTCGTTGAGTTGCCACATAAATATGCCACTTTGCAAAGGTCAACATTGGCACACTGGTATAGCGCTGTTCGAGCTGCATAATGCGTTGTTCAACATAACTATAATCTGGGATTTGCTTTAACAACTGTTGTTGGAACCACAGGTAAAATACTTCTGGGTCAAAATGTTCTTGCAACAAATGTAAAGCCAAGTCTTCGTGCTGCACACTCATCTCTGGCATCCGCGCCAATAATTTTAGCCAGAGCACCTTACTCGTATAGGGGCGAGCTTGAATTTCACTTTGCAACGCGAGATAACGCTGCTGTAAAGCTGCCAAATCATCAACTGAAGCCTGATCAAACTGAATCAAAAGCTGTTGCAACCATAAATCACGATGCGCTGGGTCAAGTAGACCAAATTGAGTCGTTTGCAGAAATAACCAAGGCTTTTGTAAAGCAAGTTTGCCCCAAAGCGCAGTCATACGTTGCTGATAAGCTGTTTCTACTTCAGCCAACCATGGAGAAAGTTGGTGCTGTGTCAAAAACTCCAAGTGTATCAGTGCCTTTTCGGTCTCTTGTTGTGCTAGAAAAATGTCGATTCGTTGCAGTTCTGCCAGCTCAAAAGCCATCGGGGCTGAGCGATCCAAGCACTGTAAGGCAGTATCAAAATCACCATTTTTATAATCAAATTGTGCATCAACGATCGGACTCAACAAACCAGATTGAGTAAAAACACGCTCAATAAACACCTGCTGATCTTTGGCTGAGTCTAGCAACCAAACGATGCCAAGCTGCTCATAAGGGTGCAAATCTTTAAAATGTAGCGCCGTTTCTTTTTTGCGTTGTTCACGCACGATGTAACGCTTACTAAACAACCACAAGAGTTGCGCCAAGAAACTCACAAAAACAAACAGTGCGATCAATCCCCATGCACTGCTTTGGAATTGCCAATCACGCCAGTAAATATAGGCATAGCCATGCCCATAGCCATAGCTCAATACAGCAAACAGAGCAAATAACAATAAACTTGCAAGTAAATAGATCCGTACTAAATGCTTCATTATCGATTATCCCAACAAGCCTAATGTGATTAATTTTGGTGTTGGTACTGCAGGAAGATTTAAAATTTTATCTAATCGTTGCTTCATTTTCTGGCTATTCTGATCAGGCAATTCAGCCAATAATTTCATCACCTCTTGAATCGACTTACGATATTCAATTAATTGCCCTTGATGCAACGCTTGCGAGGCAAGCAATAAGCGCAACTGAGCCTCTTTCAAGATAATATTACGATGCATTAAATCAGGTGAAGAACGCTGAATTTTTTCCAACTTAAACCACTGCCACCATGCAGATGATTCATTTTTTGCAATTGTCACTTTAGGATTTTGCAGCTCTTGCTGGATTCGCTGATCGATTTCCTGCAATAAATCTTGTAGCTGTTGCTGTTGTTGGTCTTGAGTCAGAATATATTGCTGAATCGCTTGTTTATCTTGTTCAATTGCTTTAACAAGGCTGTGCTGCAATGCAGGCGATAGCGCGGACTGAGCAATATGCTGATGCACCTGATTCAAATGATCCAGTGCATAAGTGAACTGCTGCTGATCTAAAGCAAACTGAACCAGTTGCAATTGTTGTTGAATTAAAATGACGGGGGCAATCCCCGTCGTTATGATCGGTGTCATGCTGTAATCAGTTGACGCGGTAGTTGCAACACCACTATTTTGTAATTGACGCTGTACGGCGACCAATTGGTCATTCAATAATGCATAACGCTGGTCTGTTTGAGCAAGTTGTTGTTGAAGTTGCGGAACACTCTGAGCATTTTTCGCAACGTCATAACTCAGCTTGGCTAGCCACAATATACTCAGCAGCAGTATCAAATACACAATTTTTCTCATACCTTTCCTTGCCAGTCACGCATGCGTTGAATAATCTCTGATGCAGATAAATTTTCAAGCTGAATAATGTTAATCGCGTCGCCTACTTGTACTTGCGAATCTGTTAGAATTTTTGTCAATCGCTCGCCCAAAACAAGATAAATCCACTGTACATCACTGGGATGCTGAGCACAAAGTTGCAACCAATTTTGCCAACTAGCCTCACTACTCACCAGCACAGCAGTAGTTTGATTAGGATCGAGTTTTTGCACAATCTTTAAAAACCCAGACCTACTTTGCTCAGGGCACTGACGGCGGTAAAGCACAAAATTAAGGATAGAGACACCCTGCTGCTGCAATTGTTGCATCATAAATTGCCGCCCGCCTTTGCCCCGCCAGAAAGCGATTTTATTTAAATTTTCTCTTTGTTTTAAAATTGGCAACTCGAGCATTCCTTCCGAGTTTTCCACATCAGGAACATCGCTGGCAATATTAAATTTCATCAGCGCTTGTGCGGTTGCCTGCCCCACCGCAATCCACTGGATATGCTTGAGCTGCGTCAACTGGATACCAGCCTGCTGCAAATAATGCATACCAATTTCAACAGCCGTCGGACTCACCACGACGATAACTTGAGTTTCATCGAGTTGCTGATAAAGGTGTTGTAATACATCAGAAAAAGGTTCGGCAACCAACTCAAGTAATGGCAAAGCCTCGACCCGATAACCCACTGAGAGCAACGCTTGGGTGAGTGCGTCTGCGCGATCTTCAGGGCGAGTATTGATGAAAAGCATTAATACAACGCTTTCAATAATTCACCAGCACCTCGATCAAGTAAGCGCTGTCCAAGCTGCTCTCCCAACTGCTCCGCCTCTGCCGCTGTACCGACCATTTGCTCTTTCAGCAAGGTTTTACCATCAACGCTACCGACTCGCCCTTCGATCTGTAATTGATCATTGACTAAAGTGGCATAGCCTGCGATTGGCACTTGGCAACCACCCTCCAAATAAGCATTAAGGGCACGTTCCGCACGGACACAAATCGAAGTTTCTTCATGTTGCAAGGGTTGGATTAATTTAAGCAATTCTGCATCATCTGCACGACATTCCAAGCCTAGAGCACCTTGTCCAACCGCAGGCAAACTTACCACGGGCGTTAAACAATGACGAATTCGATCTGCTAAACCTAAACGTTTCAAACCTGCACTAGCGAGAATAATGGCATCGTACAAACCATCGTCCAGCTTTGCTAAGCGTGTGCCGACATTACCACGTAAATCAATGATTTCTAGATCTGGGCGTTGTTGTAAAATTTGACATTTACGACGCAAACTCGATGTTCCCACTTTTGCGCCTTGTGGTAATTCATCAAAATGCTGATATTGATTTGAAACAAATGCATCTAAAGGATCTTCACGCTCACAAATGACTGCAAGCGTTAAACCTTGTGGCAAGTGCATTGGCACATCTTTCATGGAATGGACCGCCAAATCAGCACGACCATCCAATAAAGCGGCTTCCAACTCTTTCACAAACAATCCTTTGCCCCCAATCTTGGCTAATGGGGTATCTAAAATCTTATCGCCTTGTGTCACGAACTTAACCAGTTCAACCGTCAAATCTGGATAAAGCTCGTTTAAACGAGAACGAATATGCTCCGCCTGCCAAAGTGCAAGAGGGCTTTGTCGAGTCGCAATTTTTAAGGTTTTCATAAATCCAAATTAAGTATTGATCAAGGCAATTGTTCCAAACTTAACTTGATCCCCTAAAATTGCAAGCAAAAAATCATAAAGCCACCCCTACGCTGCCAAAAAATACGGCATTTATAATTGATGCATACATTCTCTTAAACTGGGTAAATGACGGCGACTGACTGACAGCCGCTCATCCAGTTCACGTAATCGTACCTGATATTGTCCAGCGGCAACCAACTCAAGACCTTCCAAATAATCAAGAGAAACCAATGCATTTCGATGAATTCGAATAAAGCGATCCGCAAATTCCAGCTCTAAATCTTTGAGTGTTTCATCAATCAGTACACTGCCATTTTTATGGCGCACAGTGACATATTTTTGATCGGCCAAAAAATAATAAACACTGTCTAATGGAATCAGCTCGACCCCACGATAGGTTTTCGCCGCAATTTGATGACGCTGGTTTTTTACATCATATAACTCATCTTGTTGCAAACCCGTCATTTGAGCCTGAGTCAGTTGGGTTAAATGCTGAAATACCTGTTCTAGATCTTGGAGCGCTACTGGTTTTAGCAAATACCCTTGCGCTTGAAACTTAAATGCTTCCAGTGCATGTTGATCATAGGCTGTACAAAAAATAATGGCAGGGCGAGGATTTAAATGACGCAGTTGTTCTGCACATTCCAAACCATTCATTCCAGGCATTTGAATATCTAATAAAACGACATCAGGCGAAGCATTTTCAATATGACTTAACACATCTTGTCCATGATGTGCAGTCGCAACGACTTCATGCCCCATTTGGGTAACTAAACGTGATAAACGCTCTACCGCTAGCGGTTCATCATCCGCAATTAGGACTCTCATCCTTTCCTCCTTGTCACCGCTAACATCATCCATATTTTTTATGGTTAACTTGACTTATTATTTTACTCGATAGTGGTAACAGACCACTGTGGTATATAACGATGTGCCCCCATAAACCTGAAACTTTACGGTTTGACCATAATACGCTTTCAAACGTTGCTCTACATTTTCGATCGCAATACCATTTCCTTTTCGCGTTTTTATTGTATCGCGAGAATATGGGTTAGTAATGACTATACTGACTTGATTTTGCAATATTTCAACCAATACGCTAATTGTTGACTGCTGTAAAACCTTTTCCACCCCATGGAAAATACTATTCTCAAGCAAAGGTTGCAATGTCAATAATGGAATCGTGACCCGTTTTAATTCAAGTGGTGTCGCCTGTATGTTCCATTCTACCTTTAAACGATCCCCTAAACGTATTTTTTCGATGCTCAAATACTGCTGACATAAATCAATTTCCTCTGCCAAACTCACCAATTTAAGTTCCTGAAAACTCGCGCGGAAAAGACGTGACAAACTAATCAACATATTTTCAGCTTTATCAGGATCAATCGTAATTAAACTCACCACACTATTTAAACTATTAAACAGAAAATGCGGATGAATACGCGCCTGCATCGCTTGAATACGTGCATTCAGCTCACTATATTGCTGATTGAGCCACTGTTCTCGCATATATAAATAGCGCAAACAAAAAGCACCCAATAACACCCCATAACTCAAATGCAGACTCATGCCATCAAATAAAATATCTCCTGAGAAGCCTCCTGAGCGAACCGTCCAATATTGGATAAGATTAACCGCACAGGTCGTCAACAACACGATCAGCAGCAATAAAATAAAACCGAGCGTTAATGCCACTTTCTGACTAAATTTGGCAAAAAAATCTTGAAAATAATCAACACATGCGGCAAAGGATAAAATCACCCAGTTAATAAAAAATATATATTGTAAAACACGAACACCCTGTAATGCTTGCCATGACTGAGCTTCAGCCAATGCCAATACCATTGCTAAGACATTACTGGCAACAATTAATTCCAATAAGTATTGCCATTGGCCAATTTTCGTAAAAAAATAGGAACCAGATCGATTCAACTGACGAGATTGCAATAACTTCTTACGTCGAGTTTCGGCAACTGCGTTTGGATTTGCTATACTCTTTTTTATTTTCCTGAGCTGCCATGACCACATCTTCTCAATCCTCTTCTTCAGCAAGCCCTCATCAAACCTCTGGAATGTGGGGCGGTCGTTTTTCAGAAGCAACAGATGCTTTTGTTGCAGAATTTACCGCATCTGTGCAATTTGACCAACGTTTTTATAAACAAGATATTGCTGGCTCAATCGCACATGCAACAATGCTTGCAAAAGTCGGCGTACTCACCGAAGCTGAACGTGATGACATTATTCAAGGTTTAACCACAATTCAAGCAGAAATTGAAGCAGGTAACTTTGAATGGCGCATTGATTTAGAAGATGTGCATATGAACATTGAGTCTCGCTTGACTCAACGTATCGGGATTACAGGTAAAAAACTGCATACTGGGCGTAGCCGTAACGACCAAGTTGCGACGGATATTCGCTTATATTTGCGTGATGAAATTGATGACATCCTTGGCTTATTACTCCGCTTACAAAAAGGCTTACTTGGTCTAGCAAGCAAAAATACCGACACCATCATGCCAGGGTTCACCCATTTGCAAACTGCACAACCTGTGACTTTTGGTCACCATTTGTTGGCTTGGTTTGAAATGTTGGTGCGTGACACTGAGCGTCTACAAGACTGCCGTAAACGTGTCAATCGTATGCCACTCGGTTCAGCTGCTTTGGCGGGTACAACCTACCCAATTGATCGTGCTTTTACTGCTGAACTATTAGGCTTTGAGGCGATTTCTGAGAACTCGCTTGATGCGGTGTCTGATCGTGATTTTGCCATTGAATTCAATGCCGCTGCATCGCTCATTATGATGCACCTATCTCGCATGTCAGAAGAACTGATCTTATGGACTTCAGCGCAATTCAAGTTTGTGAATATTCCTGATCGGTTCTGTACTGGATCATCCATCATGCCGCAGAAGAAAAATCCTGATGTACCTGAGTTGGTTCGAGGAAAATCAGGACGTGTATTTGGCGATTTGATTAGCCTACTAACCTTAATGAAAGGTCAACCTTTGGCATATAACAAAGATAACCAAGAAGACAAAGAGCCTTTATTTGATGCAATTGATACCGTTCGTGGCTCGTTGATGGCATTTGCCGATATGGTTCCAGCACTTGTACCAAATATCGAAATCATGCGTGAAGCAGCCTTACGTGGTTTCTCAACTGCAACTGACCTTGCGGACTACTTGGTGAAAAAGGGCGTGGCTTTCCGTGATGCGCATGAAATTGTAGGTAAAGCGGTTGCTTTAGGCGTGGCGGAAGAAAAAGATTTGTCTGAACTCACACTTGAGCAATTACAGCAATTCTCTGATTTGATTACTGCGGACGTTTTTGATAAAGCATTAACTTTAGAAGCATCTGTCAACGCGCGTAATCATATTGGCGGAACTTCACCAAAACAAGTTGAAGCTGCTATTGTACGTGCACACACTCGCCTAGAACAGTTATACGCTTAAGGATTGATGATGACTAGACAAGTATTTTGCCGTAAATACAAACAAGAGCTTGAAGGCTTAGACTTTGCCCCTTTTCCAGGCGCTAAAGGTCAAGCATTTTTTGAGACTGTTTCAAAACAAGCATGGCAAGAATGGTTAAAACACCAAACCACGCTGATTAACGAAAAGCGTTTAAATGTGTTTGAGTCAGATGCAAAGAAATTTCTTGAAGAACAACGTGAAAAATTCTTTGATAATGATGAAAGTGTTGAAAAAGCTGAAGGCTGGAAGCCTGAGCAAGGATAAGCAAACTTAAAACATCGTTTTAAGGCTCTGCCCTTGCGCAAGACGAGAAGCTATGCTTCGAGTAAATTGAAAACTAAAGTTTTTAAAGCTTTAGTTTTCTGCAAGACAAGGACGAAGTCCGCGTAGGCTGTAGTTTCAACGTTTTCATAGAAAATATTATCGCTGTGATATCGATTATCTACCCTAAAAAGAGAGCTTAAACTGGCTCTCTTTTTACGTAGCATTTACATTAGCAATAAAGCCTTACAGAGCATACACACTTGTCTACATGACAGTAATGCTCGTTGCGCTTATATTTAATTCAGAAGGACAAAGAGATACGATGATATCTCACGCAACATATGATATTTCTCTCCCAGACTTTCCCCCGAAGTCTGGGATTTTTTTATCTTTAATTTAATAAAACATATTCCCAAATCACAAAACCCAAGCCAAACCCGAGAAAGGCATAAAGGATAATAATAAAAAATACAAAGCTGGCTTTATTTTTCTTTTTTAAAAATCGCATCATCTTCTGCATACCTTAATCTGAGATTAAGATCATTTTGAATGTATTGCTCCTCAAAACATAGATACAGCGCTTTTGCAAAAAACTATAACAGTCCCGCTTAGGAAGAATCATGAGGGTAAAACAATAAAAAAGCTGAGCCTGAAATTATTTCAACGCTCAGCTCATGTTTTTATTTATCGAAACCACAAAACAGGAAAAATTATTTTCGATGTACTGTTTGTTCAATTTCTTCAATACTGGTATGACGAACATCTCTGCCCTTAGCCATATAAATCACTTGCTCTGAAATATTACGCGAGTGATCTCCAATACGTTCCAATGAACGCAATACCCACATCACGTTAATCACACGTGAAATATGACGCGGATCTTCCATCATATAAGTCATTAGCGTGCGTGTCGCTGATTGGTATTCACGGTCAATATCCCCATCCGCCATCACAACTTTTAACGCTTGATCGACATCTAAACGCGCAAAAGCATCTAAGGCATCATGAATCATTACCCGTACTTGATTACCAATATGACGCGTCTCCATATAACCACGTGGCGACTCACCTTCTTCACACAAGGTTTGAGCGATACGAGCAATCTTTGCCGCTTCATCACCAATACGCTCTAAGTCTGTATTGGCTTTACTCATCGCAATGACCATACGTAAATCAATCGCTGCGGGATGACGACGTGCCAAAATCAAAGTTAAACCTTCATCAATATCACGTTCGAGCTGATTGACGGTATTGTCTTTGAACTGAACATCCATCGCTAAATTGGCATCAGTATCTAAAAGTGCATGAATTGCATTGGCAACCTGTTGCTCAACCAATCCCCCCATGCTCATAAATTTGGTATGCACATCTTGTAAGTCTTCATTAAATTGAGAAGAAATATGATGACTTAACACAGGATTACTTGGACTCACAGTATGCCTCCACTAGACACATGGAAAATGATGGATGATTAAAACACAACAATGATGAAACTTTTATGACAATCAATCCTTCGATTTCATCTTTATATCTCAAGCCTTATAATCATGCCGCGATAACAACTTACATCCAAGAACTTTTATGCGTATTTTTATTTTTTGTATTATGAGCAGTACCTTTTTTTTATTAGGCTGCCAAAAACCAACACAACCACAAAATGAACATGAACTGGCTACCCAACAAGCTGCCAAAAAAATAACTTCTCAAGAGGCGTGTCAAAAATTAGATCAAATCATGCAGAAAATTGATAATCACAGCACCATTGAAGCATTAAATCAGATTAATGCTCAACTCAAACAATGTATTGCAACAGTAGAAAATGCTCAACAATTAAAATGGTTAGAAAACTCAATACAAATGTATCAACGTTTTTTTGCAGAAGCAGGTTGGAGTGCAGACAATAACAAATTCTACGATTACACCATCAGTATTTCAGAAAATACTGATCAAGCCGACGATGCCCATATAAAACTAGGTGACCCCACATTATTTAAATTGTTGCCTGCTCGTGATCAGTATTTATTAAAGCATCAAGGAGAAGCCTACATCAAATTACAAGATGTGGGTGAAGCAATTTTTGAATACCATAGACACCCCCAATATATCATTGATATTTTTGCACCAGCTCTACCCAAAGACCAACAAGTTTTTGTACAACGGATGGCAAAGGATAATCAAGACATACTGTATAGTGACGCCGCTCTCGCTGTATCATGGGTAGAGCTGGTGGAACGTGCCTTATTCTGGGAACAATATTTACAACAATATCCTAATGCAACATTTAAAGCAGATGCACAGAACTTATTCCATGAATACCGCTATTTAATTTTCTTTGGGTCGGATAACACACCTGTTTCCGACCTATTTTTCAAAGATGCGTGGATCAATGAAGAGGCTTTAACCGAAATAAAAAAGTTAGCCAAACGACAGGATACAAGTCTACACATTCCTGCCAAAAAATTTCTCAACTTTATTCAGTTTTCACTTGATGAACACAATCAAGTAATGAATATCAGTGATTCCCCTCATGTACACTTAAAAAAATTTTTAGATGTAAAAAATCCTTGGGATGATCACAATGGACGAGATTGTCATACTGATGCTGTCTGTTTGCAATATTCAGTGAATTAATCCTGCAATTTTTTTTAAATCTGATAATCTAATCACCATAGCTTGACGGAGCGCAGTTAATCAACTGCTGAGATGATCTTAATCCTTTGATTTAAAGATCAGTACCGTTGAACCTGATCAGGTTAACACCTGCGTAGGAATCAAGCCCAGCAAAAACTTAGCCTCTATTTATCAAAAAGATAAATCTGCCATCGTTTTTGGTCGTGCTTGATTCGTTAATGCTCTCCATAAGGATCATGCCATGAATCAATTAACGAATCTTTCCCCTGCTGATATCTCTGCTCAACATGAGCAAGACGCTAAAGATTTAACGCGTATTTTACCCGCATCAAACAAAGTTTATGTCCAAGGTTCTCGCCCAGATATCCAAGTGCCCTTCCGCGAAATCAGCCTGACTGATACCCCGACTGGCTTAGGCGGTGAGCATAATCCACCCGTGATGATTTATGACACTTCGGGCGTTTATACCGACCCAAATATACAAATTGACCTCAATAAAGGCCTACCCTCTGTTCGTCAAGCATGGATTGAGGAACGTGGCGATACCGATGTCCTTTTAGGTTTAAGTTCTGAGTTTGGACAATCACGTTTAAAAGATATTCGTACTGCTGACATTCGTTTTGCACATATTCAAAATCCACGTCGCGCCAAAGCAGGCAAAAACGTTTCACAAATGCATTATGCCAGACAGGGTATTATCACCCCTGAAATGGAATATATTGCCATTCGTGAAAACCAACGCCAACGTGAGGGCGTTGATATGCGTCAGCATGCAGGTCAAAACTTTGGTGCACAAAATCTAAAAGAAATCACCCCAGAGTTTGTGCGTCAAGAAGTTGCTGAAGGACGTGCGATTATTCCTGCCAATATTAACCACCCTGAAATTGAACCGATGATTATTGGTCGTAATTTCTTGGTGAAAATTAATGCCAATATCGGTAACTCTGCACTCGGTTCATCAATTGATGAAGAAGTGGCCAAAATGACATGGGCCACGCGTTGGGGTGCAGATACCATTATGGATCTATCCACAGGGAAAAATATCCACGAAACGCGTGAATGGATTATTCGCAACTCACCTGTTCCAATTGGTACTGTACCAATCTATCAAGCTTTAGAAAAAGTAGACGGCGTTGCAGAAGATCTCACTTGGGAAATCTTTAAGGACACCTTGATTGAGCAAGCCGAACAAGGCGTAGATTATTTTACGATTCATGCGGGTGTGTTACTGCGTTATGTACCAATGACCGCGAATCGCCTCACTGGCATCGTGTCTCGTGGTGGTTCGATTATGGCGCAGTGGTGCTTGGCGCATCACGAAGAAAACTTCTTATATACGCATTTTGATGAAATCTGCGAAATCATGAAAGCCTATGATGTTTCATTTAGTCTGGGTGATGGTTTACGTCCCGGTTGCGTCCAAGATGCCAACGATGAAGCGCAATTCAGCGAACTCAAAACTTTAGGTGAGTTGACGCATCGCGCTTGGGAACACGATGTTCAAGTGATGATTGAAGGTCCGGGTCACGTGCCAATGCATATGATCAAAGAAAATATGGATCTACAACTCGAAGTCTGTAAAGAAGCACCATTCTATACGCTTGGACCATTGACGACTGATATTGCACCAGGCTATGACCACATTACCTCTGCCATTGGCGCAGCGATGATTGGTTGGTATGGCACTGCAATGCTGTGTTATGTCACGCCGAAAGAGCATTTAGGCTTACCGAACAAGAAAGATGTAAAAGACGGCATCATTACCTACAAAATTGCAGCGCATGCAGCCGACTTGGCCAAAGGCCATCCGGGCGCACAAGTGCGTGATAATGCCCTGTCGAAAGCACGTTTTGAATTCCGTTGGGATGATCAGTTTAATTTGAGCTTAGACCCAGACACCGCACGCAGCATGCATGATGAAACGCTTCCGAAAGATGCACATAAATCAGCACATTTCTGCTCAATGTGTGGACCTAAATTCTGCTCAATGAAGATCACACAAAATGTGCGAGATTATGCGCAAAACCAACGCAATGCCAAGCAATCTGATGATACTAAAACAGAAGTTGAAGCAGGTCTCAATGCGATGAAAGCCGCTTATCAGGAACATGGTCAAAAATTGTACCACAAAGTGTAAATCCACTAAAAAAAGATTTTCCTGCGAAACATTCTCGGTTAGGATGAGATATGTACAATCTCATCCTAATTGAAGATGAATATTCTTGAACGCGCTAGCTATTCAGCATCCGATGTAAAGATAGAGTCTCGAGAGCTGTTATTTCGAGGATTCATCCAAGTTGAGAAAGTGAGTCTAAAACATCGGCTCTTTCATCGGGCTGATTATTCACCGAGCATTCAACGTGAACTTGTTCATCGTCCTGAAGCCGCTGGTGTTTTATTATATAATGACCAACAACAACGCTTTGCACTCATTGAACAGTTCCGTATCGGTGCATTCAATGATGCTGACTCTGCATGGCAACTCGAAATTATTGCAGGCGTGCTTGATGGAGATGAATCTCCTGAAAGCTGTATTCGCCGAGAAACATTAGAAGAATCAGGTTGTGAAATCACAACATTAAAACACTTATTTAGCTTCTATCCATCTGCTGGCGCTTGCTCTGAATTTTTTCATTTATATGTCGCAGAAGTTGAATTACCAATAGATGGGGGCATTTTTGGGGTATCAGATGAAGGTGAAAATATTCAGCTTCATTTATTCGATTATTGCCAATTAGACGTATTATTACACAATGGGCGGTTGAGAAATGCACCTGTAATTATGGCATTACAATGGCTTGCTCAACATATACAACAACGATAACAAGTCTGAGGGGCTAAAGACGGTGACATTCCAAGTCTCAACATCATCTCAACAAGATTTTGTGATGATACAGATTACTGATACACATTTATTAGAGTATCCACATTTAGAGTTCGTTGGAATGCAGCCCGAACTGAGTTTTCGTGCCGTCATTGACTTAATGCGTGAACAACATCCTCAGATCGACCTCATTGTTCACACTGGTGATCTAGCCCAAACACCTACGCCTGTAACCTATCAGCGCTATATTCAGCATATGCAAAGCTTGGGTATTCCTTTTTTTCATACCCCTGGCAACCATGATGACGTGGCACATTTTCCATTCCATCAAGCCGACCAAACACAGCCCACGATTATTGAATTGGGGAAATGGTGCATTATTCTACTGAATAGTGCTCAACCACAACGCATTGACGGAAAAATTGCGGATATCCAGTTAAAACAGTTAGCTGAACTGCTCCCCCAATTGCAGGATCGCTATGTCATCATTGCTTGTCACCATCATCCATTTGCCATGCAGTCTGCTTGGATTGATCAGCACAAATTAAAAAACTCGTCTGATTTACTGGAAATAGTTAAACCTTTTTCTAATATCAAAGCCATTGTTTGTGGACACGTCCATCAAGACTCTATTCAAACATGGCAAGGCATTGAATTTTTATCTACCCCATCGACCTGTATTCAGTTTAAACCGAAAAGTGATAAATTTGCCTTAGATGAAGAACATCCGGGTTATCGGTATATCTGCCTCAAAGCCAACGGGGAATTAGAAACTCAAGTTTACCGTTTATCTACCTCCGAGCGCTTAATGAGTTCAGAAGTTTTGGGTTATGACTAGCGTAGATCAGCAACTACCCGACTCTAAACTTTTGATTACAAATCACATCCATGATTTCTCACCAAATCTAGACAGGAATGACTACCATCTTGCTCAAAAAATCTATATGATGACGACCCCTGATGGGAAAAACCATCAACAGTTTCTATAAAAACACTTGCATATCACCATATTTTTTGCGTATAGATAGTACGTGTAAGATGAGGAATGCCCTATATGGCGAATGACAACCAAAATCAAGTCTTGGATGAACAAACTGAAGTGATTGACGAGCAAAAAGCGCCTGTAAAACGTGTGCGAAAAACCAAACCTAAAGCTTCAGAAGGTGGAACGACTGCCAGCTTATTTGGTATCGCACCTTATCAGCCAAAGAAAAACGAAGAATACATGTCTGATGGACAACTGGAGCATTTCCGCCTGATCTTAAATGCGTGGAAAGCTGAGTTGATGTCAGAAGTTGATCGCACCTTGAACACCATGCAAGACGAGTCATCTGCACTGCCTGATGTGAATGACCGCGCGACCCAAGAAGAAGAATTTGCGATTGAACTGCGTACACGTGACCGTGAACGTAAACTCATTCGTAAAATCGAACAATCACTTGAAGCGATTCAAGCGGGTGATTATGGTTTCTGTGAAACTTGTGGTATCGAAATCGGCTTACGTCGCTTAGAAGCACGCCCGACTGCGACTCAGTGTATTGATTGCAAAACTTTGGCTGAAATCAAAGAAAAGCAAAATAACGGGTAATTGTGACTGTTGAGAATGCTCCAGCCGAGCACAGCTCGGCTCTTGCTCAGCGGCAAAGCAATCGTTTGCTTAACCTACTTCCAAATTTGCTTAATCGCCTGCCAGAAAAACATAGTTTTTCTCTTGCGCAGCGGCAAAGCGATGCTTTGCTTAATCGCTGCTCATACATCGGTCGCTTTGCCCCCTCGCCTACAGGTCCATTGCATTTTGGGTCTTTACTCACTGCGGTTGCCAGTTATTGCGATGCCAAAGCTCATCAAGGCGAATGGTTGGTCCGGATTGAAGATACCGATATCCCACGCATTTATCCGAATAGCGAAACACATATTCTTGCCTGTATAGAAGCTTTTCAATTTGAGCCCGATCACGAGATCATTTTTCAAAAAGATCGTTTAGATATTTATGAACAGGTACTTGAACAATTAAAATCATCTCAAGCCATCTATGCTTGTCAATGTACCCGTAAAATGCTCGGTTCAAATCACATTTATGCAGGAACATGCCGTGATTTAAATTTAGATTTTACTCAACAAGCGATCCGCCTAAAAGTCGCCGACCATCTCATCTGCTTTGAAGATCGTCTACAAGGACTACAATGCTCAAACCTACAGGATGAACTCGGTGATTTTGTCCTAAAACGTCGTGATGGCATTGTGAGTTATCAACTGGCTGTAGTGGTCGATGATTATCTACAAGGCATCACGCACGTGGTACGAGGCGCAGACTTACTGGATAACACAGCTCGCCAAATCTGGCTCGGCTCACTACTAGATTATCCATTATTAAGTTATATGCATCTTCCTCTTGCCATGAATGAACAAGGACAGAAACTCTCGAAACAAAATCTAGCGCAAGCCTTGGACATATCTAAAGCCCCCGAATTATTACAACATGCCATTTTAGCACTCGGTCAGCCTGCTGTTGATCTTGACCAACCACGCATCATGCTGCAACAAGCCGTTCAACAGTGGGATGTAAATTTGATTCCAAATGGCAATAATTTGACTGGAATCTATCAATAGCCATTAAAAAAAAGCCCTGAGCGATTACATTCAATGGCTTAGGGCTTTTTGACTTTTTAGATATCAACTAGAAATTTGATTCTTCTTTGACAGGATTTAGCTCTTGTGTGGATGCATCAATTTTTAGAATCAAACTAATCATTGCCGCACACATCATCAACGAAGTACCACCATAACTAATAAATGGCAGTGTTAGACCTTTGGTCGGCATCAAGCCCATATTCATGCCCGCATTTACCAAGATTTGTAGCAAGAAAATAATACTAATCCCATAGGCCAAATAGCCAGCACGCAAGTAATTATGCTGCAAAGCACGATGTCCGATTTTGATACAACACGCCAACATGGTAAAAGACAGGATCATGACCAAGGTCACCCCAACAAAACCAAACTCCTCACCAAGCACAGCCAACATAAAGTCAGTATGCGCTTCAGGAAGATAGGAAAGCTTTTGTACACTATGACCTAAACCCGTTCCAAACCACTCGCCACGCCCAAATGCCATCAGCGCGTTAGATAGCTGATAACCCACACCCAATGGATCTGCCCACGGATTGGTAAAGGAAAGTAAACGTTGAAAACGGAATGGCTCAAAAATAATCAGCGCACTAATGCCTGCTAAAATCGCACCCAACATGATCAAGAATTGTGTCGCAGGTGCACCAGCTAAGAAGAACACACCAACCATCATCAACACGATCACGACCGTTGCACCGAGATCGGGTTCCGCTACGATGAAGCCAACCGTTAAAGCCATCACACCACTTAAACGTAACAATCCCTTCCAATGCGTTCGAACCTCTTTGGCACGGCGCACCACATAATCAGCAGTAAAAATAGCCATCACAATTTTGGCAATTTCTGTTGGCTGCAAGGTAAAACTGCCGACCTTAATCCATCGATGTGCACCATTTACTTCAGTACCAACCAGCAATACTGCCAGTAATAAAGCCATGGTGATGAGCCACAATAGAAATGCATTTTTGAACCACAGATTCATAGAAATTCGATAGGTCAGAAAAGCCACCACACCAGCCACACAAATCGAAATACCATGACGAATCAAAAAGTAAAATGGGTTCTCATGTATATATTCAGCATAAGGCATTGATGCAGATGCCACCATCACCGAACCGAAACACAATAAAGAAATAACACAGAAAATGAGTAGATTACGTGCCGTCATTTCTGCTGGAAGTTTTGGCAGACGACTCAATAATTGCGAAATTTTTTGTGCCGTATTTTGGGCTAAATCAGCCATAATGTTGTTCCTAGTTTTTATTTTCATTCAAGGCATGTACACATGCCACGAATTGATGTCCACGGTCATTGTAGCTTTTAAACATATCAAAGCTAGCGCATGCAGGAGAAAGTAATACAACATCTTCCGCCTGAGTGACTTTCTGAGCAAGCTCTACCGCTTCTTTTAAGTTACTGACATGTTGGATGGCCGTCGTACCTTGTAACGCTTGTTCAATCATTGCCGCATCTTCACCGATCAGTATCACTTTCTTTACGTATTTTTGTATTGCATTACGTAGCGGTTTGAAATCTTGCCCCTTGCCTTGACCACCCATGATCAATGCCAGTTTACCTTTTTGGGCTTCAATAGCAGCACCTAGACCGTCGATAGCAGCCAGTGTTGCACCGACATTGGTCCCTTTAGAATCATTGTAATAACGCACACCATCGATCGTTTCAACGTATTCACAGCGATGCTCTAAACCTTTAAAGCTTTTCAGTGTTTCAAGCATCGATGACGTTGCTAAGCCAATGGCCTCACCAAGTGCCAAACAAGCCAAGGCATTGGCGATATTGTGCATGCCCTGAATATAAAGTTCTGAACTTTTGATTAAGCGCTCACGCCCACGTGCCAACCACATGCCCCCATCGGCCTCTCGAAGCACCCCATATTGATTCAAATCAGGTGCATTCAACCCAAAATTTTGCATTGGCGTTACATCAGGAACTAAAGGACGACTCAAACTATCATCGCGGTTATACACCACCTTTTTTACACCTTGGAAAATACGATGCTTGGCTTTGTGGTAACCCAACATATCACCATGACGATCTAAATGATCTTCACTCATATTGAGCAACACCGCGACTTCAGCATTGAGATTCGAGGTGGTTTCAAGTTGGAAACTGGAAAGTTCCAACACAATCAATTCAGGTTGATCTTTGAGTAAATCAAGCGCTGGACGTCCAAGATTACCGCCTACAGCGACTTTTTTACCTGCATCAGCGGCCATCATACCGATGAGAGTGGTCACTGTGCTTTTTGCATTTGATCCCGTAATCGCAACGATTGGGACTTCAGTCGCGCGACGAAGCAGTTGAATATCACTTACCACGGGGATGCCTTGGGCAATCGCTTGTTGAAGCTCGGGTAATTGTGGCGCAAGACCAGGACTTAAAATAATTTCTTCGGCTTGAAGCAAAAGATCGGTATCTAATTTTCCGAAACTTGTTCGAACATTTTCAGGAATTTGATCGTGTCCTGGGGGCGTTGTTCGGGAGTCCGTTACTGCAACTTGGTAGCCTTGTTCATGTAGAAAGTTTACTGCTGACACGCCTGAAATACCCAAGCCAGCCACAACTTTTAATCCACCACGTTGTATTAACATTTTTGCCCCATTTATTACGGATCACGGAATGGCAAAAATGTTAGCACTTTACTGTTTTAAATGCTTTTTCAGTTTTGGTTTTATTCAGTCTTTTTTGTGTCAGTGCGTAAAAGTAGAGGGTGATGCACAGCATCCTGATATGAGGTCAGCAATCCTAAAAATTGCCCACATTCTCAAACATGAGCAATCATTATATTTCTTAACGCCATTTTACGGTTTGTACTGGCTCGGACTTTTTCGTCTCTTTGTCATCGGTAGCACAACCACAACCGCCACCACAACCCGCAACCATTTTAGGTTTCAGCCATGTTGCTAAACGCTGCCACCCAAAACGTTGACAGACGTTCGACAAAGCTAAAAATACTGAAGCTGCTGTTTTAGGAAATACCTTTTTAAAAACAATAACGGTACTCCATAGTACCAGTGCAGCAACAATT
Source organism: Acinetobacter sp. NIPH 1852 (assembly GCF_022549455.1). Taxonomy (NCBI): domain Bacteria; kingdom Pseudomonadati; phylum Pseudomonadota; class Gammaproteobacteria; order Moraxellales; family Moraxellaceae; genus Acinetobacter; species Acinetobacter sp. NIPH 1852. The sequence continues at coordinate 27,597 of NZ_JAKZGG010000014.1, forward strand.
AAGTACTCAAACATAAGCCGCTCTCCAATGATCCCACCCCTTAAAAAAGGGCTGCGCTGCGGTTATCGCAGCGCAAGGGAAGATTACAATCACCCCCAAATGCTGGATGCAATTTGGTAAGTGAAGAAGGACATCAAATAAGCCAATCCAAACAGATAAGCTGTCATGATGGCCACATGTTTCCAAGAACCTGTTTCACGACGTACTGTTGCCAAAGTCGCGAGACAATGTGGCGCATAAATAAACCACACCAATAAAGACAATCCAGTTGCCAATGACCAGCCTGAACCATCCGCACTAATTAAGCTCGCCAAGCCCTCTGCAATTGCATCATCATCAGCGCCAGACAGTGCATAAACCGTACCCAATGCAGCAACCACCACTTCACGTGCAGCCATTGCTGGAATCAAAGCAATACAAATTTGCCAATTAAAACCGAGTGGTGCAAAAATAGGCTCCATCAAATGACCCAACATCCCTGCAAAACTATAATCAATCGCAGCGCGGGTTGCATCTTCAGGTGCTTGAGGGAAAGTACACAGAAACCAAAGTAAAATCGATAAAGCGAAAATGATTCCACCAACGCGTTTTAAGAAGATTTTACCTCGATCCAATAAACCAATTGCCACACTTCTGATATCGGGAATACGGTAACTTGGTAATTCGAGTAACAATGCATGCTGTGATTTATCCTTTTGTAAAAACTTGGTCACAAAGGCAACACACAACGCGCTAACAATACCCGCCATATATAAGCCGAACAGCACCAAACCTTGCAGATTAAAGATTCCCAACACAGTTTGACTTGGAATAAATGCAGCAATTAACAGTGCATAAACAGGTAAACGCGCGGAACAGGTCATCAACGGCGCAACCATAATCGTGGTAAAACGATCCCGATGGTCGCTAATACTCCGCGTCGCCATAATTCCGGGAATTGCGCAAGCAAAGCTAGACAATAACGGAATAAACGCACGCCCACTCAAACCGGCTTTAAACATTAACTTATCAAGTAAAAACGCTGCGCGCGGTAAATAACCTGATTCTTCTAATACCAAAATAAAGAAGAATAAAATTAAAATTTGTGGCAAGAACACCACCACACTACCTGCCCCAGCGATAATCCCATCAACCACTAAGCTATTCAGTAAAGGATTCGCAATCGATTCGCCCAACATCTCACCGAGCCAAGCAAAAAAGTCCTCGATGCCATCCATAAAAGGGGCGGCCCAAGCAAAAACCGCTTGGAACACGATAAACATCATCACGGCAAGACTAAGTAGACCTAAGACTGGATGCAAAAATATTTTATCGAGAAAATCAGTACGTTTATCTTCCTGATCAACGAAACTCACCACATCTTTGAAAATCACCTCGATTTTCTGATGATGCTCACCTGTCAAACCACTTAACTCAGTTTGCGGGATCGCATACTTTTCTTGATCCAAAGCGTGACGCAAATTCTCGATACCCGCACTACGAACAGCAACCGTTTCGACCACAGGTACGCCTAGGCGCTGTGAGAGCTTCTGTGTATTAATCTGGATACCGCGACGACGCGCCTCATCCATCATGTTCAATACAACCAGTATCGGCCGACCAAGCTCAATCATTTCCAAGACCAAGCCCAAGTGCAATTTCAAGTTGGTTGCATCTACGACACACAAAAAGGCATCTTGTTGCCCTTCTTCTGCAATTTTACCTTGGCAAACATCACGGGTGATTTCTTCATCTGGACTGGTTGCTTGTAAGCTATAGGTGCCTGGCAAATCCAGCACACGCACACTTCGACCAGAAGGCAATTGAAAGTGACCGACCTTACGCTCAACCGTTACACCCGCATAGTTGGCAACTTTTTGGCGTGTTCCAGTTAAATGATTAAATAATGAAGTCTTACCGCAGTTTGGATTTCCCACAAGGGCAACACGTAACGCATCACTCATGCAGGTGCTCCTTCAAGTTGAATTTCAATTTTATCGGCTTCAGCTTTACGCAATGCAAAGCGCGTAAAACCGATCTGGATGAGAATGGGGTCACCACCAAAAATACCTTTGGTCACCACTTGTACTTGTGTACCTGGCACAAAGCCTAAACTCTCTAAACGAACTGCCACAAGATCTGCATGTTCCGTTTCATCGACTGAGCGATTTACTTTGGTAATCATCGCTGTTTGCTTGACTTTTAATGCTGATAAACGCACCACTTTTCACCATAAAACCTTTTGCCCAAGTATACAGACAAATGAGAATAATTACCAAAAGCAATCTCAATGGCATTTACAATAAACCTCCAATCGACAAGCCTTCTGTTTTCTTTTACAGTGCCAACACATCATGCATATCTGAACGACCATGTTAAATAAAAAACCGCGTATCCCTGCCGCCGTGACCATTCCCGAACATTTGGGTTTCTTACAGGGTTTCCGTGATTATTTAGTGGCGCAAACCGTCAGTCCACATACCCGTAATGCTTATTTATCTGATCTGATTCAATGTAGTGAATTGCACAAAAATGGCGTATTACCACAATGGACGAGTGATGATATTGCAGATGTATTGATTGCATTGACCAAAGCAGGTAAAAGCCCCCGCTCTATCGCTCGTTGCTTATCCGCTTTACGTCAATTTTATAAGTTTCTAAGAGAACAAAAGCTCAGAGATGACAATCCTGTTGCCACCCATCAATCGCCGAAGATTGGTCGAGCATTGCCAAAGGATCTATCCGAACAAGATGTGGAGGCGTTGATTCATGCACCAGATATTAGCAATGCTTTAGGTCTACGTGATCGCGCCATGCTAGAGGTTTTATATGCTTGCGGTTTGCGGGTTTCAGAGTTACTCAATTTGCGTTTAGAACTCATTAATTTAAAACAAGGTTTTTTACGTATTACCGGTAAAGGCAATAAAGAACGCCTAGTACCACTTGGACAATATGCTTGCGAGTGGATCGAAAAATATTTAGCAGAATCTCGACCACAACTGTATAAGAGTAGTACTGATTATCTATTTCTAACCCAGCATGGTGGAATTATGAGTCGTCAAAATTTTTGGTATGCAATTAAACGCTATGCCCTACAAGCCAACATCCAAACTGAACTATCACCGCATACCTTGCGCCATGCTTTTGCAACCCACCTTTTGAATCATGGTGCTGATTTACGTGTCGTCCAAATGCTACTCGGACACAGTGACCTGTCTACCACACAGATTTATACTCATGTTGCGCAACATCGTATGCAAGAACTGCACAGCAAACATCATCCGCGCGGCTAAAATGACTTTTTATCTGGGAATCAACGAGAAGATATTCTCATTCACAGAGAGTCAGCAAGATTTAACGAAGTCATTTGATTTTTTTGGTATGCTTAGCCGCTTATAGAAATGAAAACGTACAAAAAAGGTTCTTTATGGTGTTTACTCGATCTCAGCTTGTACTTGCTTGTACATTAGCCTCAACCTTATTGGTCAGTGCTTGTTCAAAAGAAAATTCAGCACAAAAACAAGATACGCTCACAGCAAGCACACCTGCGACAGGTGAAGCATCCACGTTAAATGAGCGTAATGCACAACAACGTTTGGTCTCGACTTTAGAAAAGAATTTTAAAACTGCTAAAATTAACGCCAAAATCGTTTCAATACAAAAAACTGAAGTTCCCAACTTATTCTGGGTAAATCTTGAAGGTATGGGTTCTGTGTATGCCACCAGCGATGGTCAATATATTATTCAAGGTGACGTGATTCGCTTAGGCGACAAGCAATTGCATAATGTCAGTGAAGCATTGCAAGCCACTGAGAACAAAAAACACTTGGCTTCATTAAAAACTGAAGACCTGATTGTTTATCCAGCCAAAGGTGGTAAAGCCAAACATATCATTTATGTATTTACCGATTCGAGCTGCCCATACTGCCACCGACTCCATGAAAATATTCCTGCCATAAACGAAAAAGGCATTGAGATTCGTTATATTGCATGGCCGCGTGGTAATCAATTTATGCCAACCATGCAAGCCATCTGGTGTAGTAAAGATCGTAAAGCTGCATTTGACCAAGCGATTCAAGGCTTACCTGTTACAGCAGCCGAGTGTAAAAACCCAGTAAGCGACCAATACCAACTCGGTTTAAATATGGGTGTGAATGGTACGCCTGCAATTTATAACGTTGAGGGTGAGTATTTAGGCGGCTATATGACTGCGGATGAAATCGCTCAACGCTTAAACAAATAAGCCTTTTCTCTACTCCACCAAAAGAACGACTTGGGCGACAGATTAAAGATGATCTTAGCCCTAGTGTCGCTGCATTTTTTTAGCTATGATCAAGCTTCATTAAAATGATTGAATAAAATGGAGTGTGACGTGAAACCAGTTCGTCTGGCGATACTCGGTCTTGGTACTGTTGGTGGTGGAGCCCTTAAATTACTACAAGAAAATGCTGCTGAAATTAAACGCCGTACTGGTCGAGAAATTCAAATTACACACGTAGGCACCCGCCGTCCACGTCCAGATCTACAACTCGCAGGGATTCAGCAAAGCGCTGATTTGATGGAAATTGTACGTCAACCTGATGTTGATGTCGTTGTGGAAGTCATGGGCGGGATTCATCCTGCTTATGAACTGATTATGGAAGCCATTAAACATGGCAAGCAAGTCGTCACAGCAAACAAAGCCTTACTTGCTGAACATGGCAATGAACTGTTTAAAGCTGCTGAGGATAACGCGGTACAAATCGCTTATGAAGCAGCCGTTGCTGGCGGTATTCCGATTATTAAAGTGATCCGTGAAGGTCTTGCTGCCAACCATATCCAATGGCTCGCAGGGATTATCAACGGTACAGGTAACTTTATCCTCACCGAAATGCGCGAAAAAGGTCGTGCATTTGCAGATGTTTTGGCTGAAGCACAACAACTTGGTTATGCTGAAGCTGACCCAACCTTCGATGTTGAAGGAATTGATGCAGCACACAAGCTTACGATTTTAGCCTCTTGTGCTTTTGGTATCCCATTACAATTTAACAAGGTGTATACCGAAGGGATCAGCAAAATCACCGCGCAGGATGTGAAATATGCCGAAGAACTTGGTTTCCGTATCAAGCATTTAGGTATTGCTCGCCGCGCAGCCAATGGTATTGAACTTCGTGTACATCCAACCTTGATCCCTGCTGAACAGTTGATTGCCAATGTAAACGGCGTTAAAAATGCAGTGTTGGTACAAGCGCATGCCGTCGGTCCAACGCTTTATTACGGTGCTGGCGCTGGTGCAAGTCCAACGGCTTCTGCTGTCGTAGCTGATGTGATTGATATTGTTCGTGACATCTCGTATACCGAAGATGGTGCGGGGACCATTCCGCAATTGGCATTTGAAGCCTTAGCCGACATGCCGATTTTAAGCCGTGAAGAAATGACGACAGGATACTACATCCGTCTAAATGCCGAAGATCAGACAGGCGTACTGGCTGATGTCACCGCGATTTTAAGCCGTACAGGTATTAGTATTGATGCCATCATGCAACAATCTCGTCTAAAAGATTTGATCCCAATCGTGATCTTAACTGATCCAATTGTTGAATCAAAAATGGATGAAGCGCTTGCACAAATTCAAGCATTACCTGCAATTCATGGCGAAATCGTCAGAATTCGTTTAGAATCGCTCGATAGTTAATCAGGTTTTTAAATCCCCCTAAATCCCCCTTTTCAAAGGGGGGACTTGCACATCGTCAAGTCCCTTTTGAAAACAAAGATTTAAAATATCTATATATTGGAACACCATCATGTCGAATGCCAATCGTTATACTGGTCTTGTAGATCGTTATCGTGACCGTTTACCTGTATCTGCAACTACGCGTGCAATTTCTTTAGGTGAAGGTAATACACCGCTCATTAAACTCGAGAATATTCCACGTATTATTGGTAAAAACGTTGAAATCTACGTGAAATACGAAGGTCTGAATCCAACAGGTTCGTTTAAAGACCGTGGTATGACGATGGCGGTGACCAAAGCAGTTGAAGAAGGCTCTAAAGCGATCATCTGTGCATCTACAGGGAATACCTCAGCAGCCGCAGCAGCTTATGCAGCGCGTGCAGGCATCAAAGCATTTGTCTTGATTCCAGAAGGCAAGATTGCCATGGGTAAAATGGCTCAGGCAATGATGTACGGTGCGATTACCATGCAAATCCGCGGTAACTTTGATGATGGTATGCGTCTGGTCAAAGAAGTTGCGGATCAAGCACCTGTTACTATTGTAAACTCAATTAATCCTTATCGTTTGCAAGGTCAAAAAACCATTGCTTATGAAATCGTAGAAGCTTTGGGTCGTGCACCTGACTATCACTGCTTGCCAGTGGGCAATGCGGGTAACATCACTGCACACTGGATGGGTTATACCGAAGCGGTTGCAAATCAACCTGCTGATCAGTTTGAACAAGTGATTTATGATGCGGCTACAGATCAGTTTACTGGACCAAAACCAGAAGGCTTGCCAACGATGGTCGGTTATCAGGCTGCTGGCGCTGCACCATTCTTACGTGGCGCACCAGTAGAAAATCCAGAGACGGTTGCGACTGCGATTCGTATTGGTAACCCACAAAGCTGGAACCATGCTAAAGCAGTAGTACGTGATTCTAAAGGTTGGTTTGATGAACTAACGGATGCTGAGATCCTAGAAGCACAACGCTTACTTTCAATGTATGAAGGTGTTTTTGTCGAGCCTGCATCAGCAGCATCGATCGGTGGTGCAATCCGTGATCTTAAAGCAGGTAAAATTGCTGAAGGTTCTGTGATTGTCTGTACGGTGACAGGTAATGGCTTAAAAGATCCTGATACCGCGATCAAGCAATGCGCTGATGCTGTGATGTTGTCGATTGATGCTACGATGGATCAAGTGAAAGATTCGATTCTTTCTAATATGTAACCATCGCGTCTCATGACATAAAAAAACCAGTTGCATGCAACTGGTTTTTTATTTGTTCAATAATAATTAAACACGTTTTGGCAAAGTATTTAACCAAGTCAATAAATTGGTTGCATCACTATTTCGTGCTTGCGTACTTGGCGCACCCAATAACACCACAACCGCTGGACGTGAATTCACAGTAGTGTGCATGACCACACAGCGTCCCGCTTCATTAATATATCCAGTTTTAGACAAATTAATATTCCAACCACCATTACGTACTAAAGCATTGGTATTATTTGACTTCAGTACACGATAACCTAAATTAAAATCATAGGTCGGTGTGGTTGAAAACTGACGAATCAAGCCGTACTGTGATGCTGTACTGACCAGAATGCCTAAGTCACGTGCCGATGAAACATTGCCTGGATGTAAACCTGTTGACTCGACATAATGGGTCGCTGTCATTCCCAATTGTTTTGCTTTACTGTTCATCGCTGCATAGAAAGCATTACGCCCACCTGGATAAGTTCGCGCTAAAGCAGCAGCAGCAGGATTTTCTGATTTCATCAAAGCAAATAGTAATAATTCTGCTCGATTCATACTATCGCCTGCGCGTAGTGTGGAACTCGAGTTCTTCCCGCCTGCGCCAGCAAAATCGATGCTCTGTAAAGTAATTTCTTCAGACATGTTCAATCGAGCATCAGCAGTAACCACGGCTGTCATGACTTTGGTGATTGACGCGATTGGCAAAGCTGAGTTGGTATTTTTGCTATACAGCACTTCACCCGTTTGCGCATCCATCACCAATGCAGCGCGTGCATTGACTGAAGGCTGGCTGATTGAACCAGAAGTATCGCGTATCTGAACGCTTTGTTGTGGCGTTGCTGACGAGCTAATCGTAGCAGAGCCACCACTACGCAAGGTCGTCGTTACAGACGTAGAGCCTTGTGGACCAATATCCAATGACTCATCATCATTCATCAATTGATTGACATCACTGGCCGACCAGCTCAATGAAGCTGAACCATTGTCAATCGAAGACGCTGAATTGTTATTGACAACTAACTCAGCAAAACTTGTTGAGCTACAAGCCAACAAGATAGACATGCCTAAAACATGCATGACGGATTTTTTAGGATTTTTCACGACACAATACTCAACTCAGGATGCTGCACATTTGCGCTTACTATCATTATGCCTTACATTTGAGCATATTGGGTAAAGCTTTTATAGACACAATTGTGTACAACTATTCTCTTAAAATGAAGAATAGCATTGCTAATTTTGTCATTTCATTGCAAGCTAATTTTGCTTTATGTAACAAAAAACCAATTTTTTAATAAAAGGAGGTCTTCTTGATCACTGTTCTCGTTGTTGATGATCATGAACTCGTACGTACTGGTATTTGTCGTATGTTAGAAGACCACCCAGAAGTTGAGGTCATTGGACAGGCCGAATCTGGAGAAGACGCGATCGCTATTGTTCGCCAAAAACACCCTCAGGTTGTGCTTCTGGATGTAAACATGCCGGGGATTGGTGGTGTAGAAACCACACGACGCTTGTTACAAAGTGCTCCGGATACCAAAGTTATCGCCGTAAGTGGTCTAGCAGAAGAACCTTACCCTTCCCTTTTACTCAAAGCAGGCGCCAAAGGATATATCACCAAAGGTGCACCGATTGCAGAAATGGTTCGTGCGATTAACAAAGTGATGCTGGGTGGTAAATATTTCAGTGCTGACATCGCTGAGCAACTGGCCAGTTCTTATCTTTCTGATACGCAGCAATCCCCTTTTGATGCGCTGTCTGAACGTGAAATGCAAGTGGCGATGATGGTGGTCAACTGTATTAGCGCCCAAGAAATCGCTGACAAGTTATTTGTCAGTGTGAAGACCGTAAATACCTATCGTTATCGTATTTTTGAAAAACTGACAATTGATAGTGATGTCAAACTCACCCATCTTGCGATTCGTTATGGACTGATTAAACCTTAAAACCCTTGTGAATCGCCTATGTTGGGAAAAATTGCATCCTCAGTGTCACAAACCATTTACCAACTAGGCGCTTGGTATAGCGGATATCGTCTGATTATTTCCGTCAGCTTATTGCTCATTTACCTATTGACCGCCGAGCAACTGGCCAACAATTACATTTACCCGTCTTTATATTTCTATACGCTGATTGCTTATGTCACGCTCAATATCGGTCAGCTTTTATTTCTAAGATTGGTTCCATCACAAATCAGTAAGCAACTGATCTTGATCTTCATCATTGATGTGGTCTGCTTGAGTATCATCACCTTTTCGACTGGTGGCCCCAATCTGCAACTCAGCTTGCTCTACGTCATTATTATTTTTTCATCTGCGATCTTATTGGATGCCCGACTTTCCCTAATTATTACGCTTTTTGCTGTGATCATGGTGATTTACCAGCGCTTCATTGGTAACTTTCTTGATTACAACAACTTAAATCATTTAGGCAATAGTCTGCTGCTGGCATTTTTGTTTTTCGTGGTGTTTGCGATTGGGCGTATTGCAGTACAACGTTTTAATATTTTAGAAGCATTGACCTTTCATCAATCGATTGAAATTCATCAACTTCAAAATATTAACCGCTATATTCTGGAACAAATTGAAGACGGCTATTTGGTGCTCGATGAAAGCAATCATATTGTATTGACCAATCCCGCTGCCAACGCCTTATTGGGCATCCACGTGCCTGTCTCGACTGAAAAAACGCCCCTGATTAAGTGGCAACCCGATCTTTTTGAACTGATTAAATTTAGTGACTTAGAAGATGGTGAAGAATTTACATTTGAGTCACAACAGAGTCTATATACCGTCAACGTTCGGGTAAAACATTTAATCGTTCCTGAACAAGCATTGGTGTTGTTGGTATTAAAAGATGCGCAGAAGCTCACGCAACAAGTACAACAATTAAAATTAGCTGCGCTAGGTCAACTCTCGGCCAGCATCGCCCATGAGATTCGCAATCCTTTGGCCGCGATCGTACAAGCCAATGAATTATTCAAAGCCAGCGATGAGCATCAACAAGAAATGCTATCTCGTATGATTAGCAAACAAGCCAAACGGATTGACTGCATCGTGCAAGACACTTTAGCGATGGCACGTAGCAAACCAACAGAACCTCAAACGATTGAGCTGACCACATTCTTTGAAAGTCTATGCAATGAAGACTTAGCTGACGTCAAACACATGATTCAGCTGAATATTCCTGAAGATGTCAAAGTTCTATTTGATGACAAACAATTACGCCAAGTGCTGATTAATTTAATTCGAAATGGATTGCGTCATAATGCTTCAGATGCCCCTTATATTGAGGTCCAAGTTCAGCGCAATGAGGGGCGAACACGCATTGATGTCATCGATTTTGGTACTGGTGTTGCAAAACGTGACCTTTCTCAGCTGTTTAAGCCATTTTTTAGTACCGAAATTAAAGGAACTGGTTTAGGATTGTATCTGTCTCATACATTTTGTGAGGCAAATCATGCAAAGCTCACTTATGTAGAGCGACAACAAGGAGCATGCTTCAGGATTGAGTGCTCAATAATTAATTGATTAAATTAGGTTTTTCGGGGAATGACAACTAAACAACCACTCGTCTTGCTTGTAGACGATGAAGAGGACTTGTGTCTCTTAATGCAAATGACACTTGCACGAATGGGCATCAAGACACATCTCGCTTATCGGATTGAGCAAGCAAAAAAGTTTTTCACTGAGTTTCAGTATGATGCTTGTCTAACAGATTTGAACCTCCCAGATGGCAACGGTTTAGATTTAGTCAAACACGTCACTCAGAACCATCCCAACACACCCATCGCTGTACTTACAGCTTATGGCAATATGGACATTGCGATTGCAGCACTAAAAGCAGGTGCATTTGATTTTGTCAGTAAACCAGTCAATCAAAAGCATTTGGATCAATTGATTCAAAAAGCCTTGAATCGACCGCAACCTGAGCAAGAGGCAGCCGAAACAGCGTTAGAAAATAAACTGTTAATCGGGCGCTCGCCGCCAATTCAACAGTTACGGATCGCTTTAAAGAAAATTGCGCGTTCTCAAGCGCCTGTGTTTATTACAGGTGAATCAGGAACAGGCAAAGAGGTGGTTGCAAATCTGGTCCATCGTTTAAGCAATCGTAGTGAAGGGCCATTTATCGCCATTAACTGTGGTGCGATTCCAACTGAATTGATGGAGAGTGAGTTATTTGGGCATAAAAAAGGCAGCTTTACGGGCGCGACACAAGACAAACAAGGCTTAATTCTTTCTGCACACGGCGGTAGTTTATTTTTAGATGAAATTGCTGAATTGCCGTTGAATATGCAAGTTAAATTACTGCGTGCAGTACAAGAAAAGAGAATTCGCCCTGTCGGTTCGGATCAGGAAATTGATGTTGATTTCCGAGTGATTAGTGCCAGCCATCAAGACCTTGAACTACTGGTGCAACAAGGTCGATTTAGACAAGATTTATTTTTCCGTATTCATGTGATGGATATCGTACTTCCACCCTTACGTGAACGCGGACAAGATATCCTGTTATTGGCCAATCATTTCATCCAGAGAATTAGTCAGGAATGGGATTTATCGCCTAAATCCTTATCTACGCGTGCCGAGCAGTTCTTGCTACAGCAATACTTCCCTGGCAATGTCCGTGAATTGCGTAATATCATCGAACGCGCAATGACACTCAGCGATGACAACAGCATTGACCTCGCACACTTACAGACCGCACCTTTGCGCAGTCCGATCTCGATGCCAACAGCATCACTCTATACTCAAGAAGATGTTGAACCAGCACAATATTCAACCAGTCCAAGCACCAGTTCTAAAAAGCTTCCACCTGAAGGCTTAGAACGTTATTTAGAAAATATTGAGAAAGAAGTCCTGCTCAACGCACTAAACTTAACCCATTGGAATCGGACCTTAGCCGCTAAGAAATTAGGGATGACCTTCCGCTCTTTACGCTACCGTTTAAAAAAGTTCGGCTTAGATACTGAAGAGGATGAATAATTCTTAAAAAAATGAAGCCCCTGCTAAATCAGGGGCTTCATTGCATTAAGGTTTACTTTTCAGCACCAATTCGCTGATATGCTCTAAATAATAATCTTCTTTCATTTCAGGCTGCAACGCATAGCTTTGATTCGGCTGAATGCCTTGCCCTTCGATCATTTGATCTTTCGGCGTGTAATAATGCGACACGGTCATTTGTAGCGCTGCACCACTCGGCAATGGAAACAGTTTTTGTACGACGCCTTTGCCGTAGCTATTTTCTCCAACCACCCATGCACGTTTGTGATCTTTTAATGCGGCGGTAAATACTTCGGCTGCAGATGCTGAACGTCGATTAATTAAGATTCCTAATTTAAGCTTTTGGAACTCATTCGATGGTAGCGCCTGAAATTGCTGATCACCTTCGGAACGGCTCTTGGTTGTGACGATCAGACCTTGATCCAAAAATAAATCTGCCGATTCAACTGCGGCTGAAAGTAGACCACCCGGATTATTGCGCAGATCTAACACTACAGCCTTTAATTTTTGTGAACCAAACTCTTCGATGAGTCGCTTAATTTCATTGGCTGTATCTTGTTGAAACACTCTAATTTTAAGGACTAAGACTTGATTGTGTAATAAAACTGGCTCTATATCTGTTTCTACTTTCTTATTTCTGACCAAGATCAGTGTACTTATATTGCTTTCTGGCAAAATTTGTATGGTACTGCCAATCGAACCATACAATAACCCTTGGACTTGATCTTGATTTAAGTTTTTTAACTCTTGATGGTCAATTTTAACAATCGCCTGCCCATTACGCAGACCTAGTTTATTCGAATCAGAGCCTGTTTTTAGACCTTGAATCTGCCACAATTTTGTATGCGCATCATAATTTAAATTAAAATCGACCGAAGCCAGATCACCTTCGGTATATTGAATCAGTTGACGGTATTCTTCAGCAGATAAATAACGAGAATAATTATCTAAGCCACTCACCAAACCTTTAATCGATTGCTGAAATAAAGCATCATCTGATTTTTTATCAACATAGTTATCTCGAACAATGCCATAAATCTGTACAAATTGTTGAATCGACTCAATCGGCACTTCGGCACTAGGTGATGTACTATCATCACCCCATCCAGAAGGAGGGGCAGCATGAAGTGTAACGCCCCAACACATCAACAAACTTGCCCATAGTGCTCGATAAATGTTGTTGTGTTGAGTCATACGTTCACCTTCTAAAGCATCGCGCTGTATAAAGCGCGATTAAGGGGGAAATTACTGTAAAGTAATTAAGTTCTTACCTTGCATTTCTGGAGGTACAGGAATCTGCATCAAATGCAGTAAAGTTGGTGCAACGTCAGCCAAGATACCACCTTCAGCAATGGTGGCTTGGGTAGGGCCGACATAGATAAATGGAACTGACTCAGTGGTATGCTGGGTATGTACTTGTCCACTGACATAGTCTTGCATTTGCTCTACATTACCATGGTCAGCAGTAATTAACATATGCCCTTTGTTTGCCATCACAGCATCATAAACACGACCTAAGCAAGTATCCACGGTTTCTACGGCTTTGATCGCAGCGTCAAATATCCCCGTATGTCCAACCATATCACCGTTGGCATAGTTCACCACCAACAGATCAAACTCACCAGAGTTTATTGCATTGACCAACTCATCCGTGACTTCATAGGCACTCATTTCTGGTTTTAAATCATAGGTTGCAACGTTTGGCGATGGAATCAGAATACGTTTTTCACCCGTATACTCATCCTCACGCCCACCGCTAAAGAAGAAGGTCACATGTGCATATTTTTCAGTTTCAGCAATCCGTAATTGAGTTTTGCCTAAACTCGACAGGTATTCACCAATCGAGTTTTTTAACCCTTCAGGCATATAAGCAATCGGTGCATCGATACTGGCTTGGTAACGTGTCAGCATGACAAATTTTGACAATTGAGGAATAACTTTACGTGTAAAACCCGCAAAATCTTTTTCAACAAAAGCACGGGTAATTTCACGCGCACGATCAGCTCGGAAATTCATAAAGACCAGACTATCGCCATCTTGTACTTTTACAACATCACCAATACGTGTTGCTTTAACGAACTCATCATTTTCATTTTCAGCATACGCTTGTTCCAAACCCTCAACTGCGTTAGCTGCAACTCGAGTTGACTCACCTTCAGTCATTAAACGATAAGCTTGTTCAACACGACCCCAACGGTTATCACGATCCATCGCAAAATAACGGCCAATCATCGAAACAATACGACCTTGATTTGGATATTGTGCAAATAAAGCATCTAATTTTTCTAATGATGGTTTGGCACTACGTGGTGGCGTATCACGACCATCTAAAAATGCATGTAAATAAACCGTTGCGCCACGCTTCAAAGCGAGTTCACACATCGCAACAATATGGTCTTCATGCGAATGCACACCACCTTCAGAGAGCAACCCCATCACATGCACTGCACCATTGGCAGCTTTGGCTTTTTCAACTGCATCGATCAGGACTTCATGCTCAAAAAAAGCACCCGTACGGATATCTTTGGTAATACGGGTAAAATCTTGGTACAACACACGTCCAGCACCAAGATTCATATGGCCAACTTCTGAGTTGCCCATTTGACCATCAGGAAGACCAACATCTTCACCTGAACCAGAAATCAAACTATTCGGATGCTTAGCTTTCATCGCTGTAAGGTTTGGCGTTTTAGCGGCTAAATACGCATTATCTTCGACTGCTTCGCGATGTCCTACACCATCCATAATTACAAGAACGTGAGGAATTTTACCAGCATTTGCATCCGTCATAATGGGCTCTCTGTGTGTCTATCATTTGATCGGCATAGTTTACCGAAATTTAAGCAAATTCTCTATGACCTTGCTGCTGGCTTTCACCCATCTACAGCAGGGAAATAATGGATCAATAAAGTATTGTTTATCTTGCTCGATACAATAAATAACTACCGATGCTAAACATCAACACCACCGGCAATAATACAAACCAAGCAGGTGAAGGTGCATAGACCAAACTCGCATAACCCATAAAGTCTTGTAGGTAGAAAAAGCCTAGACCTGTAAATAAGGCAATCACCAAACGAAAACCCATTGATTGTTGGCGCAATGGACCAAAAATGAAAGAACATGCAATCAGCACTAACGCAATCAAAGCAAACGGCGATGCAACTTTCTGCCAAAACGCTAATTCATAGGTTTTTGGCACTTGGCTGTATTCCTCCATATAGCGCATAAAACTAATCAGCTGACTTGGAGAGAGATCTTCTGGGTCTAAGGTCACCATATGTACATATTTCGGTTGAAGTGCCAAAGCCAACGCCTGTTGTGCATGATCTGTTTTGATGGCATTGCCTTGGGCTAATAAATCAACTTGATGTGCCTGTTCTAAGGTCCATTGCCCATCTTTGACAAAGTTGCCATGTTCAGCAGTCACAAAAGACTGTAAGCGATAGTTTTCATCAAAATCAATCGATTGAATATTACGTAGCTGACCTTGTGCGTTGGCATAGTCGATATAAACAAAACGCTGCCCTTCACGTGACCAATAGCCTTTGACCTCACCTAAAGCAGCAACACTCCGTTGCTTTTTGATGCTTTGTGCTTGTTCATTGGTATACGGGATCACCCATTCACTCAAAACAAACGACAATACGATCAACAACAGTGCCGAACGCATCACCCAGCCCACAATCCGCCAAAGGCTGATCCCAGCTGAACGCATGACGATGAGTTCACTATTTGAAGCCAATGCCCCTAGCCCCAAAACCGACCCAATCAATGCAGCAACAGGTAAAATTTCATAGAGATACCGCGGCGCACCCCACATCACATAAAGGAAGGCCTGCCATGCATTATAACTGTCTTTCAGCGCGCCTAATTCACCGAGATAGGTAAATAACACCTGCAAGAAAGATAACACCAGCGTTGTACCCAGCATGGCGAGGACTGTGGTTTTTGTGACATGTTTGGCGATGATACGACGTGCTAACATTACAACCCCACTCGCTGAATACTTTTCTTGATTTTGGGTGCCAATTTTTGTTTCCGTGCAAAAATTGCCGCGACCATTGCGTAAATGAGCAATACCACTGGATACGCCCAAACGTCTAACTCTGCTTTACTGATCCGAGTTTTAATCGCAATCATTAACACAATCAAACTAGCGAAAATAAAAATCGCAGGAATCAAACGATAATATCGTCCTTGACGTGGATTCACTTCAGATAATGCCACCGCAAGCAACAAGGCCACAAGCATGACAAATGGACCGAAAATACGCCACCCCAGCTCACTTCTGACCACAAAATCATCACGTTTTTGCCATAATTTCGCCATCGACAAGGCTTCAACATTTTCACTTTCAAAATTCACATCTTTATCATTTTCTAAGCGTAAACGATAAGATTGAAACTCAGCTTGGGTATATCGTGGCTGGTTTGGATAGATTTCATAACGTCGACCTTGCACCAAATCAACGACACTGGCGGTATCATTTTCCATTTCTACCCGAGTCGCTTCTTTAGCCAAAATCATTTGATCAGGTTTATCGTCGCGATCAGACTTATAATAATAAAATACATCTTTTAGCTTTTTCCGATCTTCTGACAGCGACCCCGCATAAATCGTATAAGATCCCGAGGAAATAAACTCTCTTGGCCTCACCAAATCAAAACCTGCGCGCACCGCTTGCGTCTGCATCAGATTTTGATAGCCACTGATGCCCGCGGATGCACCCCAACACATCAATATCGCTTGCACAATCAAAAACACAAAGCTCATCGGCAACAAGAGTCGTGTCAATTGATTCCGACTGACCCCACTGCCATTGAGTACCGCCATTTCATGATCGACATAGAGCCGACCAAAGACCAACATCAGACCAATAAAAAAGCCCAATGGCAAAATCAAAGTTAAGAATTCTGGCAAACGATAGGCAATAATGCTGAGTAGAACACCAGCATCCAAACGTCCTTGTGCAGCTCGTCCAAATATCTTGATGAGCTGACCGCCCATAATAATTAAAGTAAGTAAGGCAGTCACAACCAGTGAAGTGGACACCACTTGTTTGACGAGGTAACGCCGAATAATCAAAGTAATGCTTCCAAAAATAGACCAATCGAGGGGTAATGCTAGTTTACCCGAATGTTAAAAATATAAAACCTATCGCGTGTTGCGGATTGCAACCTCATATCTGAAAGTGTTTAATGGGATTCACTTTATTTTTTGTCCATTAGGTTCTATACAAACAATGAAATTTACCCTTCATCGCGCATTCCCAGCGCAAACGCCAAGTGAATCTTTGTGGATTTTGGTTGATTCTGAACAATTACAACAACAGCTAAACAGCTATAAAATCAATCAAATAGAAGAGATACTTACTGCTACACAATTCAAAGCTGGCTTTAACGAAAACCTGCCGTTAATTGCTCAAGTTACTGCTCAAAATAACACTCAATTGTTAGGTCTTGGAAAAACGACTGAGTTAAAAGCGATAAAATTAGCAAAACTCGCACAAACGATTATCAAATCATCACAAAATAAATTTAAACAAATCACTGTAGATCTGTCAGCGCTACCTGCTGATTTACATCAGTTGTTCGCTTTAAATTTAACTCAAGCGGCTTATGCTTACGATGAATTCAAATCTAAGAAAAATGAATTTGTCTTAGACAGCATCCAGCTTGTAGCCGATCAAAGTCCATTAAATGATCAACAATTGAATTTGATTCATGCCGTTCAATCTGGACAAAACTATGCCCGTGATTTAGGCAACCGCCCGGGCAACATCTGTTTCCCTGAATATCTCGCTGATCAAGCACTGGCCCTCGCTGCACAATACCCTGATCTGCTCACCGTGAATGTGCTGAACGAACAACAAATGGCTGACTTAGGCATGAATGCCTTTTTAGCCGTCAGCAAAGGTTCTGATCGTGAAGGACGAATCATTACCCTTGAATACAACACCCAACTCAAACAAGCACCTGTCGTTTTGGTCGGTAAAGGGGTGACTTTTGATACAGGTGGTATTTCACTAAAGCCGGGCTTAGGCATGGACGAAATGAAATTCGATATGTGCGGTGCGGCCTCCGTTTTGGGTACAATGCAGGCACTCTGTGAAGCACGATTGCCGATTCATGTGGTTGGTGCGATCGCAGCCGCCGAGAACATGCCTTCAGGTCGTGCGACACGTCCCGGTGATATTGTCACCAGTATGAGTGGTCAGACCATTGAAATCTTAAATACCGATGCAGAAGGTCGTCTGGTTCTTTGCGATACATTGACCTATATCAAACGTTTCAATCCTGCACTGGTGATTGATATTGCAACATTAACAGGTGCATGTGTGGTCGCACTGGGTAAAGTGGTCAGTGGTTTATTCACGCCAGATGACGAACTTGCACAAGACTTACAACATGCAGGCGAACAGTCGCTTGACCGCGTATGGCGTATGCCTGTGATGGAAGAATATCAGGAATTGCTCGACTCGCCTTTTGCCGACATCGCGAATATCGGTGGACCGTATGGTGGTGCAATTACTGCAGCGTGTTTCCTTGAGCGATTCACACGTGAATACCGTTGGGCACACCTTGATGTTGCGGGAACAGCATGGCTATCAGGTGCAGCCAAGGGTGCAACGGGTCGTCCAGTGCCATTATTGATGCAGTTCTTAGCAAATCGTGTTGAAACGAATAGCTAAAAACATGACCCAAATCAGCTTTTACCTCTTTGAAAAAAGTGCAGAACGGCAAGTCGAAAGTGCTTGCCGTTTATGTCGAAAGATTCTAAATCAGCATCCGCATATTTGGTGGTATTGTCCTGATTTAGCGCTCCAAACTGAGCTAGATGAAAAGCTATGGACTTTTGATCCGCTTAGCTTCATTCCTCACGGCATTCATCAACCCAATAATGCGGTCTGTATTTCAGAGCAATTACCACCATCCAATGATTGGATCGTGTTTAATTTTAACAATCATGCACTTGAACTCAATCAAGATTTTCGCCACATTATCGAGATTATTGAAAATAATGAAACCGCGAAACAGATTGGGCGAGAAAAATTTAAACAGTATCGGCGTTTAGGTATTGAAGCCCGAACATTTAAATTATAAATCTGCATGCAATCACATCATTTGAGGAGTGTCTTGTGGCATTAAATGTTGGTCAGGACTTTAAGAAACGTTGGTTAAATACCCCTGAAACTGTCCGTCAGACTTATCAGGAAGATTTAGCACGTATCTGTGATCTACTGTTGCCACAAACCCTGATTCAAACTTGGACACAACATGAGGAACATGCCGCACAACGCTCTCAGCAACGCATCGAAAAGGCCTATGCTGACCTCAAAGCCGAGTTGATCGAGCAAGCTCGTATTCGTAGACAGCAAGCACTAGAAAAGGCCCTCGCTGAAAAACGCGCTGCGGAAGCCGCGTATGCAGCACAGCTACAAGCAGATGAAGCACATCAATTTGCTCAACAAACTGAAAATCTCGTTGCATTGCGTAGTCATATTGATCAAGAGATTGCGCAACAAACTGAGCGGTATCAAAGCAATCCTGAGCAACCGAGCATTGACTATGCTTCGGGACAACAGCTTGTCATTGAGGATCATCAAATTCTATCTGAGCTAGAAAGTGTTCGGGTTCGACTTGAATTAGAAGCAGAAAGTTTGATCGAACAAGCAGTGACGGTATTTCGAGCCAAACTGCATTCGCTCGCTCAAGATGAAATTGAATATATACTGAAAAATAGTGAATTTTCTAACGAAAAATAAAGACAAAAAAGCCCAGTCGATCTGGGCTTTTCCTTACCTAAAATCTTATTTCAAAAAACCATTTTCAGCTAAAAAAGACATACTGAGTTTAGATTCAGGTTTTTGCTCGGCAGCTTTATCACCCAACAATAAACGCTCGATATAACGCGCTAACACGTCCACTTCCAAATTTACTTTAGTACCAACTTGCCAAGAACCGATATTGGTACGTTCAACGGTATGTGGAATCAAATTCAAGCTAAGAATATTGCCACGTAAATGGTTAATGGTCAGACTAATGCCATCCACCGTCACCGAGCCTTTTTCTGCCAGATATTTGGCCAACTCAACTGGTGCTGTCACTTCAAAATACAATGAGCGCGCATCCTGACGAAAGACCGTAATTTCACCCAAGCCATCGACATGCCCACTGACGATATGCCCACCAAAACGTGTGGTGGGTAACATGGCTTTTTCCACGTTGACCGCTTGCCCTACTTTCCATTGACCTAGGGTGGTACGATTTAAGCTTTCACGGGAAACATCGGCTGCATACCAATTTTCGCCCCACTCGATCACCGTCAAACAGATACCGTTAGTGGCAATAGAATCTCCTAAATGCACATCCGACATATCCAAATCAGTTTGAATTCGTAGACGAACATCACCACCTACACTTTGCAGACTTTCAACTTTGCCTAAACTTTCAATAATGCCTGTAAACATGTGACTTTTAACCTACCTTCATTCAAGTACGAGTCTCAGCGAATCAAGATACCTTAATGCAAAGAACTTGAGATAACAAGCGACGCTGACGCAAATGCCGCCAAATCAAAAAGGGCGATCATCTGATCACCCTGCTCTTATTTCAGCGCCTTCTTTTTATTACACTTACATGTCCGAGATTTGCTTTTCAACCGTGGTTGGCACTTCGACTTGATCACTCACTAAAAAATGGCTAAAGAATAATTTATAACCAAGTACACCTAAGCAAGCCCCAACAATCGGCGCGGTCATCGGAACGATAAAGTATGCAATGTCACGACCGCCAGTAAAGGCAACAGGTCCCCAACCTGAGAAATAAGCCACGATTTTAGGGCCAAAGTCACGGGCAGGATTCATGGCAAAACCAGTTAAAGGACCAAAAGAAGCACCTATCACCGCAACCAATAAACCCACCAATAACGGCGCTAAAGCGCCACGTGGCAAGCCGTTTTGATCATCACCTATTGCCATGATCAACCACAATAGCAACATGGTAATAAACATTTCGACCAAGAACGCTTGCCCCATTGAAAGTAAATGATGCGGATAAGTCGAGAAAATTCCCGCCAATTCTAAACTTTCAACACTGCCTCGGACCATGTTATGGCTTTGTTCATAATCGATAAATAAATTACTGTAAAGTCCGTAGACCAGTAATGCCCCAACCGCAGCACCTGCAACTTGCGCTATGATATAGAAAGGCACTTTCCTTTTATCAAAGCCCGCAAATAATGCCAATGCAATGGTGACTGCTGGATTGAGATGTGCACCAGAAATGCCTGCTGAAAGATAGACTGCTAATGCAACCGCCAAACCCCAGACCACACTAATTTCCCACTGGCCAAACCCTGCACCTGTTAGCTTGAGCGCAGCAACCACACCGATACCAAATGATAAAAAAACCGCAGTAGCAAAAAACTCAGCGATACATTGTCCCAACAAAGTGGGTTCCGAGCGACTCATAACAACCTCTCTTGGCTATCGCTTCTCATCGATAAGACCCTAAATGAGCTCGGAAAATTATATTTATTTTGATATTGGGTCAATGTTTTTTTAACCGAATAGTAAAATTTATTTAATTTTTAAAATGCAATGTATCGAGTTTAAGAATATAAGTTAATTTCTCATATATCCATGTATTTTATGGTTATTTTAAATAAAAACCGAAGTAAAGCAATTCTGACGAAAATTCTGCTCAGTCAAAATACAGCTCAAAAATATAAGATAATAATCACAAAAACAGTCACTTATCTAAAAATACGATTTAATTGATTATATTTACCGATCACAGCACATCTACATATAAAAACACCACTTTGTTTATAAAGTGGTGTTTGTTAGACCTTACCAAAGTGCAAGTTGAGTGCTGTTCCCTGAGGTATCCACACCACCCAATTCAGCAAAGTGGTAGAGCTGACCCAGTAACTGTCGCAATGGCGGACCTGATTTTGCATGGGTGTCGGTGATCACAATAAACTCAAGCACCCGTGCTCGTTCAGACTGTCGCTGCTTACTGACGCGATAACGCGGCACGTCTTGAGTCAGCAAAGTGACTTTTCCGCGCTTTAAATTGGCGGTCAGTAAATCTTTCGGCTCAATATTTCCATCAGTCGAATAACTGGTCAAGATATAACGCGCATTGATGGTTTCCAATAACTTTTCATAAGCATTTTGAGCATGTTTAGACGAGTTATACGAACTCGGACGCTCTTTACGCCACGCCCGATCAATACCGCTTTTAAAACCTTTGGTATCTGGTGAGGGTAAGTCGTTTTGATCCCACAAGGTCAGGGCATTTAAAACATGATAATTACTGCTATAGGCATGTTGGTTATACGGCGGGTCAAGATACGCTACATCCACTTCAAAGCCACTCATTTGATTGGCTAAATGCTGTGCATCGACACACCACACTTCTGCGGCAGGTCGTTTACTCTCTCCAATTTCGCAAAAACGACTTGGTGTTAACCACAATAACGACTCAATCCGTTCCAATGCCGTTTGCGTTTTGCCGCCCCAACCCTGATGGAAGCTTTTAAATACGCCACTGGTGTTACTAACAAAACTGGCTGAATACAGTAATGGTGCAAGTAACGCACTCATTTCTACATCATTAATCGCACCTTGCGCTTGCCAAGTTGCAATTTGCTGACGAATCGCATCAATCTTCATCCCATTACGACGTTTAAAGAACAATCGATCACGGGCAGGGTCATAGATATCATCATTGCGAGGACATAAATTATGCGTTACCCAGCCTTTCACTTCAGGCAGTCGATTTAAAATATCAATCGCTTTTTGATAGCCACCTAATTCTTTAAATGCCGGCGCATCGGTACATGCCAAAATCGCGTGATTTAAGGCATGGCTATAAGGTTCCCAATCGTTGGCAATCACACGATAACCATTTTGGCGAGCCAAACGAGAAACCACACCACTGCCCGCAAAGAAATCAGCAAAAATTGGTGGATTCTTTTTCTTACTATTCAGTGTTCCCGTAATCTCAAGCGCTTCTAAAATCAGATGAAGGAGTCGGCGCTTATTACCCAGATAAGGTACGAGCTGATGAAAAAGATATTCGTCAGTGGTACGCGCCGCATGGCGACGTTTGTGATAAACCGATGCTTCAGGATTCATATCATCTCTTGGGTAGGGAGCAATCTTAGGCGAATATCTTGCCCAAGTTGGGTTACATCGACCAATTCAAAACGAAGCTGCTCTGCCATTTCGCTCAATTTCGCATTGAACATTGATCGAGCAGACTGACCAAGTAAAGTTGGTGCAACATAACTAATCATTTCATCAACCAAACCTTGTTGTAAAAAGGCCGTCGATAAAGTCGCACCTGCCTCAACCAATACATCATAAATTTGATGCTGTTGAGATAAGGTTTGCAATAACTGATTTAAAGGTTGCGGCGCCAATTGTATCACGCCTAAATCGGCAAGTTCTTGACGAAATGGGGTCATTACCATGACCGTTTCAGGATTCTGTAAGATCTTGGCGGTGAGAGGTAACTGTCCTTGTCGATCGAGCACAATTCGTTTCGGTTGAACAACCGTTGTAAGGTCAACACCTGCTAATGCACGAACATTCAGTTCGCAATCATCTGCCAAAACCGTTTGAATCCCAGTAATCACAGCGCCTGAAATCGCACGCCAATGCTGTACATCCTGTCGTGCGGCTGTTCCAGTAATCCACTTCGACTCACCCGATGCCATTGCTGTACGCCCATCGAGGCTTGAGGCAATTTTCAAACGGACATAAGGTAAACCTGTTGACATGGCTTTTAGAAAACCCAAATTTAAAGTTTTCGCAACTTCGGTACAGATCCCTGTTTCGACTTCAATGCCCGCATCTTGTAGGATTTTCACCCCTTTACCTGCCACCAGTGGGTTTGGATCAGAGCATGCCACCACAACTTTTTTGACTTGTGCCTTGACCAGTGCTTCAGCGCAAGGCGGAGTTCTACCGTAGTGTGCGCAAGGTTCTAAAGTCACATAAGCGGTTGCATCTTTGGCATGTTCACCTGCTTGCGCTAAGGCGAAAACCTCGGCATGTGGTTGTCCTGCTTTGGGATGATAGCCCTCCCCAATCAATTGACCATTTTTTACAATGACACAGCCCACATTCGGATTTGGTTTGGTGGAATATTGTCCAAGTCGAGCTAAATCAATTGCTCGTTGTATCCAATACTGATCCTGAAAAGCTTGATCTTGAAAAGCTTGATCCTGAAACGTTTGATCTTGGTTTAGCTCAGACATGATTTCTCTAATTTAGGCTTCATTTTCACGTTGTTGCATTTGCTCAATCTGATGACGAAATGCTTCTACATCTTGGAAATCTTGATAAACCGAGGCAAATCGAACATAAGCGACATGATCCAATGCAAATAATGCCTGCATCACGATTTCACCAATCATTCTTGATTTGACATCGCGTTCGCCTAAACGCCGAATCTGCAACTGAATATCACTGAGCACCGTTTCGATTTGCTCTTGCGTCACAGGACGTTTCTGCAAAGCATGCATGAGTGAGCGACGTAATTTCGCTTCATCAAACGGTTCGCTTTTACCATCGGATTTAATCACGCGTGGCATCACCACTTCATAACTTTCAAAGGTGGTGAAGCGTTCACCACAAATCGTACATTCACGACGACGGCGAATTTGACAGCCTTCGGCAGCCAAACGGGAGTCGATGACTTTACTATCAGCAGCGTTACAAAATGGACAATGCATAGTTGTGCAATTATTTACTCACTTTGGCTAAGTGTAGCAAAGTTTCTTCATTTGCTGAACTAGCCATCACCACACAAAAAAACAGCCTTGTGCAGGAGCACAAGGCTGTTCGTTTTGTCGAATTGTATTTTTACATTTAATTATTCAATACGTTCGCCATGTTGGCTCAAGTCAAGACCTGTACGCTCATCATCAGCGCTAGCACGGATACCAATCGCAAGATCAATCACTTTCAAGATAATAAAGGTCATTACTGCACTATATACGATCGTTGCAAGCACACCTTCAACCTGAATCCATAACTGTGCCAACATATTGCTCGGTGCATCATCACCCATGATAAATTCACTTGCAAACACTGCAGTCAAGATTGCACCAATGATACCACCGACACCATGTAAGCCAAATGCATCTAAAGAATCATCTGCTTTAAGCATACGTTTGAGTACGGTAACTGACCAGAAACATACCACACCACCGATCAAGCCCATTGCTAAAGCGCCGCCTACTGTCACGAAACCAGCCGCAGGGGTGATCACCACTAGACCAGCAACGGCTCCAGATGCCGCGCCTAAAGCAGAACCTTTACCACGTACCAAACGCTCTGCAAGCAACCATGATAATGCAGCACCTGCAGCAGCTACCTGAGTTACAACCAATGCCATACCTGCAGTACCATCAGCTGCATAAGCAGATCCGCCATTAAAGCCAAACCAACCTACCCAAAGAATGCTTGCACCAATTAAAGTGAGTGTCAGATTATGCGGCGCCATAGATTCTCTGCCCAAACCGACACGCTTACCGATCATATACGCAGCAACTAAACCAGCGACACCAGCATTAATATGAACAACTGTACCACCCGCGAAATCAAGTGCTTTGCCATCTAACCAGCCACCACCCCAAACCCAATGACAGATCGGTGCATAGACCAACACAACCCAAAGTGCTGAAAAGATCATAAATGCTGAGAACTTCATGCGTTCTGCGACAGAACCACTGATAATCGCAACCGTAATAATCGCAAAGGTCATTTGGAAAATGACATCAATAATTTCAGGTAATGCCCCGCCTGTTTCTGCTGTAATACCCGTCAGCATAACCTTGCTGAAGTCGCCCATAAAGGCATTTCCTTCACCATAGGCAATGGAATAACCAATGATGACCCAAACGACGCTCACAACGGCTGCGGCACCAAAGCTATACATCATCGTAGATAAAACGTTTTTACGGCGTACCATACCTGCATAGAACAATGCCAAACCTGGCAAGGTCATAAACAAGACTAAAGCTGTCGATACAAAGATCAACATTGTGTCAGCTTTATCTACAGCTTCAACTGCTTCTTCTGTCACTGCAACAGCTTCAGTTTCAGTTTCAACAACATCAGGTGTACCAGCTAGCTCAGTAGTCGTAGATAAGACGACTGCTTCAGTTGCAACAGCATCCTGTTCTAGATTTGGCTCGGCCCAAACAACCGCTGAACCACCTAAGAGTGCGCCAGATAGACTGAGCGCCATAAGCATTTTTTTCATTCGTGTCCCCCAACCTCATTTTGTGAGCTGTGTCTCTTAATTTCTAACTCAGCAAACTTTATGCCAATTTAGACAGCATCTGGTCCAGTCTCACCAGTACGAATACGGATGACTTGTTCTAAATTAGTGACAAAGATTTTTCCATCACCGATTTTTCCTGTGCTTGCGACACGCGTAATAGATTCAATGACTGCATCTACCATTTCATCGCTAATCGCAATTTCAATTTTTACTTTCGGTAAGAAATCAACAACATACTCTGCACCACGGTACAGTTCAGTATGTCCCTTTTGACGCCCGAAACCTTTGACTTCAGTTACGGTAATCCCTTGAACACCAATATCAGAGAGTGCTTCACGAACATCATCTAATTTGAATGGTTTTACAATTGCAGTTACAAGCTTCATGTGTGTTTTCCTTCGGCTTATTTTCACCAGTAAGGTTTTATGTTCAATTTTCATGCCAATATTGGAAGGTTAGGGGGGTTCAAATACTGGACATCAGTTTTCTTTATAACCTATTTACGCTTAGAGATGTAGATCCTCAATCGAAAATAAGTTCTATTTACCAAGATTTAACTGAATCTTGCAGTCACCCATCAAGCTGTTCTGAACAGCGCTAGAGGATTGCCGCAAGCAATGATACACTGAGCAACAAATACACATAAACGATTGAGCACTTTATGATTGAAACTCTTATACAGGCTATTTTGCAGCAAGTTGATCAACCCAAAAAAGACTTAGAAAAAAATTTACGTGCTTTACTCAATGAAAGTATCGAAAAGTTAGACCTCGTTTCGAAGCAAGAGCTCGATCGTCAGAGAACAGCCTTGAATTTAGCTAACCAACGCCTCACTGAGCTACAACAACAGATGAAATCACTTGAAGAAATCGTACAGAACAAAAAATAAGCACCAACACGGTGCAAACAGCACCGTAAAATGACTAAAAATAAAGCACCACAATGGAACAACAATAAAATGTCTTTCGCCAAAATTTATACAAGGGGTTTATTGGGGCTACACGCCCCTCAAATCGAAGTTGAAGTCCACATTAGTTCAGGGCTACCCTCTCTCACCATTGTCGGCTTGCCTGAAGCCGCAGTGAGAGAAAGTAAAGATCGGGTTCGCTCTGCAATTATTAACAGTGGATTTTTGTTTCCAACCAAACGCTTAACCATTAACCTTGCACCTGCGGATCTTCCTAAAAATGGCTCACGACTAGACTTACCCATCGCCTTAGGAATCCTAATCGCTTCTGGTCAACTCCCTGAAAATAGTACAGAGGGCTTTGAATTTATTGGCGAACTTGCACTAGATGGGCATTTGCGTCCAATCTCAGGAGCGCTGACGATCGCAATGGCATGCCAACAGAGCCAACATCGCTTGTTGCTTCCCACTGCAAATCTAGATGAAGCCAATCAACTTCCAAATTTTGATGTCTATGCAGCGAATCATTTACAAGAAGTTTGTGCACACTTTTCGGGCAATTCACAAATAACAGCAGCACCTAAGCAAAAAAATGCGGCATTATCTGGCTATCAATTTGATCTGGCAGATGTTAAAGGTCAGTTACGTCCACGTCGTGCCCTCGAAATCGCAGCGGCAGGGGGACATTCTTTACTGTTTAAAGGCCCACCTGGCACTGGAAAAACCTTACTTGCATCAAGATTACCCTCGATCTTGCCGCCACTCAATGCTCAGGAAAATTTAGAAGTTGCGAGCATCTATTCGGTTGCAAATACCCAACATCATTTTGGACAACGCCCCTTTCGAGCACCGCACCACACTGCATCCGCAATTGCATTGGTCGGGGGTGGCTCACAACCCCAACCCGGCGAAATCACACTGGCGCATCTAGGCGTATTATTTTTAGATGAACTGCCTGAGTTTGATCGTAAAGTGCTGGAAGTATTACGCCAGCCACTTGAGTCTAAAGAAATTGTGATATCACGTGCGGCAAGACAAATGACTTTCCCGGCCAACTTCCAATTTATCGCGGCAATGAATCCCTGCCCTTGTGGTTATGCCTTTAATCAAGACAGCCGTTGCCAATGTTCACCTGAAAGTATTCAACGTTATCAAAATCGTATTTCAGGACCATTATTAGACCGTATTGACCTCCACATAGATGTGCCACCTTTGCAAGCACAAGAATTGCAAGATCGAACACCCACTGAAAACTCTGAAATTGTACGCCAACGTGTCATCACTGCGTATGAAAAGCAGATTCAGCGACAACAGTGTTTAAATCAAGCGCTTTCTCCGAAGTTATTAGAGCAATATGCACTTTTAGATGATAGCTCTGCAAGAATCATTGAAATGGCACAACAACGTCTCAATCTTTCCGCTCGGGCCTATCATCGAGTATTGCGTGTTGCTCGAACAATTGCAGATTTAGCTGAAAGTGACATGATCACGAGTACTCATCTCACAGAGGCACTGTCTTATCGAGGCAATCACGCTTAAAAAAAAGCGACCATATCGGTCGCTTTTGATTGTTATTATGATTAAAAAGCATAGCCTAACGCTAAAACCACTTTATTTTTCTGCTTGGCTTCATCGCGCGTGTAGCCACCAAAAATATAATCTAAACTCCAAGTTGCACCTGTTTCAGCTAACGGATGTGATACACCTAAAGTTGCGTGTCGGAAAGCAAAATCAGTTTTAGTGACATCACCCGCTTTGGCTTGATAAGTTAAATATTCATCATCATCACCATAATAATACGCTGCAACTTGCGCTTTACCAGTGAACCCACCTGCGAGTTTTGGTGCATAAGTTGCTAAAAAGTAGGTGTCACCTTTATTACCAAAAGTAACGTTATTCAAAAGCGTTTGAGCTGTCACTGTGAAATCTTTATAACTTAGGCCCACAATCGTTTCGTAACCCGTAGACTCCCAACCCGGGTAATAGTAATAAACCGTTCCTCCAATTTGATAACCCAAGTCATCGCTAATTTTGCCTTTATATCCCGCATAGAAATCATTTTCGAATGACTTTTTCTCTTTGGGTACATAAGTCGGTGATGTATTAAAATCAGCATAGGCCGCAGTCAATGTTGAAAACCAGTAACCCAAATAAAATCCACTGTCATGGCTATAATCAAGCCCACCCTGAATCGCAGGTGTATCACTTTCAGGTGAATTGGTCATCCCGCGTAAGTTATAACTGGATACAACACTGATATTTCCTGAAAGTGCACCTGGAAATGGAAGCTTCGATTCTTCCGCTAAAGTAAAAGTTGATGCTGTTGCAATTACCCCTAAAGCAACAGCCTTACATGCAAATTTCATCATATTGATCTCCCCCATGATTTAGATATTCAATTGATTTAAGTTTTAAATTGCATCACGGGGTAATTTGCAAATGCTATGCCAAGCTTAGAGCATTTAAGAAAATATAATAAATACAAAAATAACAATAACTTAATTAAATAAAAAACCAACAACCCGATCATGCTTTGGGTTTAAAAAAAAGATGAACTAAATAGTGCAACTAAACTGCAATAGAACTGATCATTATGGCGCACTCAAAAAGTAACAAAGAAAATGCAAGCAACTTTATCACCCCTTATTCAACTCAATCATTATTTAAAAATACAGTGATGATCTCGCTCTATATGCATTTACGCTGCTTTCCGGTTAAATAAAAAATGATATTCATCAGAAAGAATGTTTTTCCATGGGAAAATATAGGTATAAAAAAAGCAGAGCAAATGCTCTGCTTTAGAGAAACAATAGCTTAGAAGCTTTTGGTTAGCGTAAAGACTGCACCAGTTTTCACACCACGTTTGTATGGTTGAGTTTGTGCATCAATATTAGTACCAATCGCAGCCAATTCCGCACTAAAACCTTCAATAGACTTGACATCATAAGTCACGCCAACTTTCCAGTCGACATAGTTATCTTTAGTATCCTTCTCACCGAAAGCATCATCAATATCAACCTTGGTATAGCCGACACTTGCCACACCGCCAAAACCAGTGTCAGCAAAAGGAACACTATAGGCAAGGTTTAGATACCAACCATCTTCATCTGAGCCAACGACATCGTTGCTATAATTAATAGCAGCTAAGATGTTATCGCCAGTCACAATTGCATTGTCAAAACCAAGCTTCGCGTAGATTTCTAACCAATTCAAGTCAGATGAACTTGGATAACCGTAATACCATAAACCTACATCTAAAGTTGGTTTACCAGCAAATGGTAACTCTGTCGCATAACCAATATATGGATCAAGCTCTAAATGCGTTGGATCATCTGAACCAAAATGAACATTAGAAGCCCACACACCAGCATAAACACCAGACTCATGGTCTAATTGAAAACCACCTTGAATCGCAGGATCACTTTCCGTTTGAGTCATACCACGGAAACGATAATCGGTTGTCAATGCAGCACTTCCTGAAAAGCTTAACCCACTTTTCGCAAGTGCATTATCTTCTGCAGCGAAACTCACTGTTGAAAGTCCAGCAATCATACTAAGCGCAAGTGCCTTACATGCAAATTTCATCATATTGATCTCCCCCATGATGGATATTCGACTAATTTATGTTTTAAATTGCATCACGGAATAGATAGCAAATGCTGTGCCAACTTCAAACAATCCTTAGAAAATATAGTTCCTGTACCATAAAGGTGCCATTACGACACTTTAAACGCGCTTCAATTGATCCTAAGGTCTTTATTTCTTAATTTTTTGATCTATTTAGAAGCAGTGCAGAAATTCAGGTTATTTATTGCACAAAAAAGACGCACTTTTTAGCACAATAAGTTGTCTAACTATTGGAAATGTCAGGTATACGTATGTAATTTAATGAGTGCTCAATAAAAGTGCATCTGAGATACCTTAAAATAATCTGAATAAAGTGTTCCTTTTTCGTCGTTGTCAGATTGCCATTCGTCGGGATGTAATTTTTTGCAAATCAAGTTGCTATATTTTTAACCAACCAATAAATAACCTATTAAATTTAAACAGAATTTATATGCCTTAATCACACTTTTTAAACATAACTTATATAGAAATAACAATCGAATATTACAACCTTTATAAATATATTTACCAATTAAAATCATTAGCTTAATTTTAATATGATCACTTTTTAAACGAGAAACAAATCATAAAATTGTATAAGCTTTTTATTAAAAATTAATGAAAAAATTTTAATAAAAATCTATCTTTTTCATGTATAACTTATACAATTTTTCAAAATTTGCAGTTTCTTTCCCAATTTTTTTATGAGGCTAAGCTATGCCAAAGGCACAGAAACTTACATTAGCGGTATTGATTAATGCCGCACTAATCACCTCAACATATGCAAGCGAACAAAGCGAAGCAAAAGGATTTGTTGAAGATGCAAGCGGAAATGTTTTATTCCGTACAGGTTATCTAAATCGTGACAAAAAAAATGGTGTTGAAGACACCAGCTCATATGCGCAAACTGCGATGGTTAAGCTAGACTCTGGCTTTACCCAAGGTGTTGTAGGCTTCGGTGTTGGTATTATTGGTGATGCGTCTTTTAAATTAGGCGCTAACAATAATGCGGGTAACGGCATGATCCCTAAGCACCCAGATGGTTCAGCATATGACCATTGGGCGCGTGGTGGCGGTTATGTAAAAGCCCGCGTATCGAATACAACTGTTACCTATGGTACTCAGATTCTTGACCTTCCTGTTCTTTCGAGCAACACTGCTCGCTTAGTACCAGAATACTTTGAAGGTGTTTTAGCAAATAGCCGTGAAATTGAGGGTTTAGAAGTTACTATCGGTAAATTTACCAAGAACCAATATTCAGACCAAATTAAATCTGATGGTAATGAGCTAGACCGCGCCGTAGTTTGGGGCGCAAAATACAAAGTCAATGATCAATTGAATACAGCCTACTTCGGTACTGATATTAAAGATCGTTTAGAGCGTCATTATATCAATGCTAATTATAAGCAAACTTTGGCAAATAATAGTTCATTAACTTATGATTTTAGCGGATACCATACTGACTGGGATCGCCAAGCAAACCAAAGCTTGTATTCTTATATCGGCTCAGCTGATGACAAATACCAAAACTCTATTTGGGCAATTTCGACCACTTATAATACTGGTTCACATACAGTAATGCTTGCTTACCAACAAAACAGCGGTAATGCAGGATATGACTATGGACTAGGTAAAGGTGTTGGAGATGGCCATCAAACCATTCATTTACCTAACTCTTACCTTTCTGACTTCATCGGTAATGATGAGAAATCAGCCCAACTTCAATATAGCCTTGATTTCGGAAGCTTTGGAGTACCAGGGTTAAGTTGGACCACAGCATTTGTTTATGGTTGGGATATCGATACCAATACAGCTGTTAAAGTTGGCGATACTGTAGTAAACCGTGTACGCACAGCAGATAATGCAACTGAGCGTGAATTCTTTAACCAAGTTAAATACACGGTTCAATCAGGTTTTGCTAAAGATGCAAGTTTACGTGTACGTCACTCATATTACCGTGCTAGCGATGAATACCAAGCGGGATACATCGGCGACACCAACGAATGGCGTCTCTGGCTTGATATTCCTGTGAAATTCTTCTAATTCACAGTTAATAACTTGCCATAAAAAAACCTCCATTCAATCTGAATGGAGGTTTTTTTTAAACCAAATTTTTAAAATTAGCAAATTTGATTTAATCCTTTAAACTTACTTTTGAGCAGCTTCGATTGATTTAATGATTTCTGCTTTAGCAACTTCAGAACTTTCCCAACCATTCAATTTCACCCATTTACCAGGCTCTAAATCTTTGTAGTGTAGGAAGAAATGTTCAATTTGGCTGATCAACAATTGTGGAAGATCTGTATATTCTTGAACATCTTTGTACAATGGAGATAATTTTTCATGTGGAACTGCGATCAGTTTCGCATCGATACCACCATCATCTTCCATATTTAATTTACCCACTGGACGACAACGAATTACTGAACCCGCTGCAACTGGATAAGGCGTCACAACAAGTACGTCTAAAGGATCGCCATCTTCAGATAGGGTGTTTGGTACATAACCATAGTTTGCTGGGTAGAACATTGCTGTACCCATGAAACGATCTACAAATAACGCATCTGAATCTTTATCGACTTCGTATTTGATTGGCGCTGCATTTGCAGGAATTTCAATGATGACATAGATGTCATTTGGCGCGTCTTTACCCGCAGGAATATTGCTATAACTCATATCAACACTCGTGTATGTGAAATTAAATATAAAAAATCGGTCAGATTATAACGTGAATACAGTCAAAATGATGCTGTATATTAGTATTAGGCGTCATGAATTTTTATGGGCAACTTGGTTTAAGTCATTTTAATGGTGATCACAAACAAAAAGATTGGGCAAAGCAAGGAAAAAAACCAAATAATTGAGCGTAAAGTTGCAAGATTGGCTAAATAACAAATTCCATAAATGACGCGGAAAACAATATATGCCCAGCCCAATGTCAGGATAAATCGCTCAGGAATCACCATATATTCCGCCATTAAAATTGCAGCGATAAATAAAGGTAAACTCTCGAAACTATTCTGCTGTACAGCATTTGCTCGTGCAGACAACCCTGTGGTTCTAGCCAAAAATTCACGAGGATTGTGATTGTCTTTTGCTTGAAAACCACCTTTTGATTTCGCAATCAAAGTAAAAACATAAGGCAATAAACATGCGACGATAATAATCAATACAATGCCGCTAATACCGTGCATCTGACATCCATCATTTGAAGTTCTTCTGATCATGCTATCATAACTTATGATTTATGAAACTTTCATTTGTACTTGTTCAACTTACATTTCTTTTTGTACATGTGAGCCACTAGAAAGTTAGATCAAATGACTTTGCTATGTTTTTATATTGTTTTAGGGTCGATTTATGCAACAGCAAGATCAAAAAGAAATGTTTGATATCCTTGATCAACAACGCCAAAACCAACTTAAGGTTGATCGGGTTTTAAAAATTGTATATCCGATTGTTGCTTTTTTACTTAGCGTGATCTGTGCCAACCTAAACTGGCAATCGACCTTAGGAACCTTTGTTATTTTGACCATTGCCTTTTATGCGGTTGGGATTAAGCGTTTCACACTCTGGCATTGGCTGATCATCACCACACTTTATGTCTTTGCTGATAATTATTTTAGCTTTAACGGCATTGATCCAACACGTTTACGTTTCCAGCTCATTACTATGATCATTTTTGTTGGGATTGCAGGTATAAGTCGACGCTATATTGATCGCTGGTTCATGAAAAAATCTGCCTAGTCAACAAAACAACAATCGATAGTCATAAAAAAATGCCGCAATTGCGGCATTTTTTTGTGCTTCCCTTTAAAAAGAGAGGCAAGAAAAACTTTTTAAGCTGGTTTACGAAGATCTTTACGTAAGATTTTACCTACGTTAGATTTTGGCAACTCATCAATGAACTCAACATAACGTGGGCATTTATAGCCTGTTAAGTGTTCTTTCGCATATGCAATGATTTCTTCAGTCGTTAATGAAGCATCTTTCTTCACGATGAATAATTTAGGTACTTCACCTGATTTTTCATCTGGAACGCCAATCGCTGCCACTTCCAATACTTTTGCATGTTGTGCAACGACTTCTTCAATTTCGCTTGGGTAAACGTTAAAGCCAGACACCAAGATCATGTCTTTCTTACGGTCCACAATTTTGAAGTAACCACGTGGATCCATGATACCGATATCACCTGTACGGAAGAATCCGTCAGCAGTCATCACTTTCTCGGTTTCATCGGCACGATTCCAATAGCCCTTCATCACCTGAGGACCACGGATTGAGATTTCACCTTGCTCACCTTGAGCAACTTCTTTCCCATCATCATCCAAGATCGCAACTTCAGTCAACGGCAATGGAATACCAATCGTACCACTGAATTCAGTAGTTGCTGGCGGGTTTGCTGTTGCTA
Organism: Acinetobacter sp. NIPH 1852; assembly: GCF_022549455.1. Taxonomy (NCBI): domain Bacteria; kingdom Pseudomonadati; phylum Pseudomonadota; class Gammaproteobacteria; order Moraxellales; family Moraxellaceae; genus Acinetobacter; species Acinetobacter sp. NIPH 1852. Next base: position 62,762 of record NZ_JAKZGG010000014.1, read on the forward strand.
CAGGAGACGTTTCAGATAAACCATAACCTTCAATGATGATTGTGCCTGTTACTTTCTTCCAAGCTTCGGCGGTAGATGGTAATACTGCCATACCACCGCCCATCGCCATCTTAAGATTGCTATGATCCAGTTGTTTAAACTCTTCGTTATTCACCAATGCATTAAATAAAGTGTTTACTGCTGGGAAGAATGAAGGTTGGTATTTACGTAGTTCACCGATTACTGCAGGTAAGTCACGTGGGTTAGGAATCAAGATATTTGCTTGACCTTTGTACATGCCGTACATCGCACAAACCATAAATGCAAAAATATGGTAAAGCGGTAATGCACAAACAATACGATCGCCTTTTTCACTATCCGCAGCACCAAACTTACTTGAGAAAATGGCTTCACACTGTAAAAGGTTTGCCACTAAATTACGGTGAGTCAGTTCGGCACCTTTAGAAACGCCTGTCGTACCACCCGTATACTGAAGGACCGCTGTATCACTTAAAGTTAAGCTTGGGCGTTTATAGTTACTTGGATTTTCTTTGTTTAATGCGGTGTTAAATTTGGTGTAACCTGGAATATCCCAAGCTGGAATTTGTTTACGCACTTTACGTAATACAAAGTTGACCAATGTTCCTTTGAGGGTACCAAGCATATCTCCCACTGTCGCAACAACGACGTGTTTCACAGGAGTCTTACCAATAATGCTTTGATATACACTCGCAAAGTTTTCAATAATGACTAAAACTTCTGAACCTGAGTCATTTAATTGGTGCTCTAACTCACGCGCAGTATAAAGTGGATTGACGTTGACAAGAACCAAACCTGCACGGAATACACCTAATGCAACCACTGGATATTGGAAAACGTTCGGCATCATTACCGCAACACGTGTTCCCTTTGCCAAACCTAAACTTTGTAAATAAGCTGCAAATTTACGACTCGCAACTTCTAGCTCATTAAACGTTAAAACCTTATCCATAAAGATAAAGGCATCACGTGATCCGAATTTTTGGAAATTGCGTTCAAAAATATCAACAAGTGAAGTGTTTTCAGCAGGCAGTGCAACTGTTTCTGGGATTCCTGTCTTTTGGTATTCAGCAAACCAAATCTTTTCCATAATGCCATTATCTCCGAGTGGTAATCCTTAAAAATGTAACAACGTTACTTTCCATGGCAAAACATTTTTATTAAGTTCTTGAATTGCCCTGTAGACCTATCCAAATAATATGAATACGTCATCATATATAACGTATTTGTATCACAGAATACCAGCCTTATCTCTGAACGAGGAGTCTATTTGCTTTTTGATATCCCCGTGGTAAAAGTTGCCCCTTTGTTGCTCTTTTTCCTATATATTTTTGGAGATCATCCCCTTTCAGTTTTAAATGCTGTTGTCCTGCAGCGACTTGGATTATTTCATCTAACGTCAAGGTTGTCATGGATAAAATTTGTTCTTTCTCCTCAAGTTGTATCAACTTGTTACCTTTACCTTTATTTAGGATAGGGAGTTCAGCCAAATCAATAATAAGTAATCGTCCTGCTGAACTTAGTATTGCAACATGAGTGGACTGTTGAATTGGGAGCAACGGTAATGCAGTGGCTTTATCTCCAACGGTTAAAAAGGTTTTTCCCGCTTTGGCATTGGTATCCAATTGACCTACTTGTGTTTTAAAACCGTAGCCTTTTGAACTTGCCACCAATAACTCATTCTTGTCATCATCAACTAAAACTTGGATAAATGACACCCCACTCGCTGGTGCAAGTTTCGAGCTCAACGGCTCGCCTAAACCACGAGCTGAAGGCAAACTACTGATGGGTAAAGCATAACTCCGCCCTGTTTTATCCAAGAAATAAACCCGTTGATTGGTTTTACCCACCGCATGACTTAAATATTGATCACCTGCACGGAAATTGAGATTTGCGGCATCAACATCACCGCCCTTGGCTGCACGGACCCAACCTGCTTCTGACAAAACCACCGTTACCGTTTCGGCTGGCAGCAGATCTTGTTCTTTAATTTGGACCGCATCTGCTCGTCGTACCAATGGCGAACGGCGATCATCACCAAACTTTTTCGCATCTTCTTTCAGTTCATTGATAATCAAGTTTTTCAGTGACTCAGGATTTTCGAGTTGCTCGCGAAGGATAGCAGCTTTCGCTTCCAGTTCTTCTTGCTCACGGCGAATTTCCATTTCTTCAAGCTTGGCCAAATGGCGAAGTTTCAATTCTAAAATTGCTTCAGCTTGAATTTCATCAATCCCAAAATGCTGCATCAGCACAGGTTTGGGTTTGTCTTCTTCACGAATAATACGAATCACCGTATCAATATCCAAATAGGCAATCAAAAGACCTGCCAAGATATGTAAACGCTTTTCGATTTTAGTTAAATGGTATTGCAGACGACGCGTCACAGTTTGCTTACGAATCTCGATCCATTCCAACAAAATACGGCGAATAGATTTCACCTGTGGGCGACCATCTGCCCCAATCATATTCAGATTGACACGATAGCTTGATTCCAAATCAGTGGTTGCAAATAAATGGCTCATCACCGTTTCAGCATCAACACGATTGGAACGCAGTACAATCACCAAGCGCGTTGGATTTCTGTGATCGGATTCATCACGAATATCAGCCACCAAAGGCAACTTCTTCGCAATCATTTGATCAGCGATTTGGGTAACTACTTTTGAACCTGAAACCTGATAAGGCAACTCAGTAATCACGATTTCATTTCTTTCTATCGTGTAAACCGCACGCATGCGATAACTACCACGACCTGTGGTTTGAATTTTGAGTAATTCTTCTGGTGGGGTAATAATTTCTGCTTTGGTTGGTAAATCTGGTGCTGGAATATACTCTGCTAATTTTTCATCGGTGGTTTCAGGATTACGAATCAGCGCAATCGTTCCTTTCACCACTTCACGCAAGTTATGCGGCGGAATATCGGTCGCCATCCCGACTGCAATACCCGTTGTACCATTGAGCAGGATATTTGGAATACGAGCAGGCAAGGTTATCGGCTCTTTCATCGAACCATCAAAGTTATCTTGCCATTCACTGGTGCCTTGACCCAACTCATTCAGCAATAATTCACTATAAGCTGAAAGTTTGGCTTCGGTATAACGCATTGCCGCAAATGATTTAGGGTCATCAGGTGAACCCCAGTTACCTTGACCTTCAACCAATGGATAACGATAGCTAAAGGGCTGCGCCATCAACACCATTGCTTCATAACAGGCAGAATCACCATGTGGGTGATATTTACCGAGTACATCACCAACGGTACGTGCTGATTTTTTTGGTTTTCCTGTTGATTTTAAGCCAAGCTCACTCATGGCGAAGACAATACGCCGTTGTACAGGCTTCAAACCATCACTGATATGCGGCAATGCACGATCCATAATCACGTACATGGCGTAATTTAAGTAAGCTTGTTCTGTGAATTCGGCTACGGAACGGTTTTCGGTTGCATGGTGTGCAAGGCTGGTCATTTCAGCAAGTCATCCAAAATCATTGTTATCGTCAATGCTTTGTATGCTATGTGGATGCAAGCGTTGTGACAAGCCCTAGTTGTTGTTTAAACGTCAAATGGTGTCTTGTTCGGAGGGTTTGTAATGGCATAAGGCACTGAGCCAACTTTTTAATTATCAAATCTAAGACTTTCTCTAAATAATTTCATTTTAACCTCATCAACATTCAATATCTGCAAGGAGGTAAATTCATCATAAATGTTAAAACCAAAACTAAAATTACTATCATGAACATATTTCATTGTGTTTTCTAAAGGTAGGAATACAAGCTCAATATAGTTTTTACCCATGAACAATTGGAACTCTGTATCAAACACATCCTGAAATCTACTAGAAAAACCATCCAAATCAAATGGCCAAGATGAAATATCAAAAATTGGTAAATGCATTTGTGCTAAATCAATAGAAGATAAATCCTTCCCAGTTTGAATCAGCTTATTAAAGCTAAAGCAAACCAATGTAATCGTTGATAACTCACCTGTCTTTAAAAGACCTATCTCAATTAGAGACGTGCGACCATTACCACCTCTCCAATACAAATCTGGAGATTTTTCATTAAAAGAAATAGCAAAAGGTACGTAGCCATCAATTTCAACCAAATGATGGCTATAAGTACTGATAGCAATTTTTTTTAACATCTGCTTATCTATATATATAATTTTAATCAATGCTCATCAGTAGACGAAGCAGACTCAGCATCATCTTCTTGATAAATGAATTTCGGCATCTCTAAACCAAAGTAGATCGCAATTAAACGCAAAGTAAAACCAAAGACTAAGGTAAAAATCACCGTTAAATCATGTGGCAATCCAACTTCCAAACAGACCCAATAACAAATCACCGCAACAAAGGAAATACTCGCATATAGCTCACGACGGAACACCAAAGGCACATCATTACATAAGATATCACGCAGAATACCACCCGATACGCCTGTTAAGACCCCTGCAACCGCAGACACCACAAAACCATGCCCCATAGATAGCGCAATTTGGCAGCCAATAATCGTAAAGCCAATTAAACCCAAAGCATCCAGTACCAAGAAGATATTACGTAGATGACGCATCCATTTGGCAATAATAATCGTCACAAAAGCCGCACAACAAGTCAAAACCAAATACTCAGGATGTTTCACCCAAGTTAAGGGATAGTGCCCAAGTAGCACATCTCGGACTGAACCACCACCGAGGGCAGTTACACAGGCAATCAGTGTTACACCGAACCAATCCATACTGCGTCGACCTGCTGACAACGCACCTGTCATCGCTTCCGCAGTAATGGCAATAATATAAATCACGGTCAGTAACATTTGCCTGAATCCTTAAACAAGGCGGAAAAGTGTGCGCTATTTTAAGACAAACTTAGATGAATTGTGCACAACATTGCTTAAATTTTTTCCCCGAACCACAAATGCACGGTTGTTTCATGGTGATTTGCATATCTAAAGTCGGATCAAGGAAATACCAACGCTGTTGATGTCGCACAAAATGTGAAATTTCATGATGAATATGAGGTTGTGCCCCATCATGGTTTTTATCGCGGTAATGCGCTTTAAACTCAACCAAGGCATGGGTTTTATCCAGCTTAGGCTGATGCTGTAGCACTTCTAATTGCAACCATTGATTGGACTGACTCCAATCTGCAATCGCAGCTCGATCTAAGAAGGCTTGTTGTCCTAGAGCCGTTGTTTCGAGAATATAGTCAATCTGCTGTAAGGCAAAAGCACTATAGCGCGAACGCATGAGTTGTTCAGCAGTTTCAGCAAATTGTTGTTTCAAATGTAGGGGCTGACAGCACGCAGCATATTGCCCTTGTCCACATGGACAGTTTGGTGAGGAAATCATTTTTCGTCAGTTTTCTCTTTCGCAATAATGCGCACTTTTTCAATCTTGTGCCCATCCATCGTCACCACTTCAAAACGATGTCCGTCTGCTTCCACCATTTCACCATTTTCAGGTAAACGACCGAGATGAAATAAGATATAGCCTGATAAAGTGGAATACTCTTCACTTTCATCCACCAAGTCTTTACCTAATAATAAAGACACATGGCGAATATCGGTTGATCCCTCTAATAACATAGATCCGTCATCGAGCGTTTCTGCTGTTGCTTCCAGCTCATCTTCATCAGGGAACTCACCCGCGATCGCTTCCAATATATCAATCGGCGTTGCAATCCCTTCAATCGAACCATATTCATTCAATACGATTGCCATTTGTAACGGTGCTTGGCGTAATTGCTCCATGACCATTAAAACTTGTGCGTTCTCATGCACAATCACGGGTTCGCGTAAATGTTTTGCAAAATCAATCGAACCTGTTTCAATGTATTCATTCAACACTTTATGCGTGAGTACGACACCTTCAATATTATCCAACTCTCCCCGCGCAATAATCAAACGCGAATGTGTCATCGACATTAAACGGTCTTTTAATTCTGTTGGATTATCATCTAAGTCTAACCACTCTAATTCTGGGCGTGGTGTCATCACTGACTTGACTGGTCGTTCGGATAAGCCTAATACGCCTTGTACCAAAACACTGTGATAAACCCCTGTATCCTCATCAAAGACTTCTTTGGCATAGGCTTGTGTAGCGAGTACATCCTCTGTTTCTTTGTGCTGTTCACCAGCGCCTTTACTGCCTAACATACGCAATACAGCGGATGCCGTACGGTAACGTAAATCGGTTGTGGTCACCAGTTTCTCTTGATTACGGCGCATGGTCTGATTCACGGCCTCAACCAAAACTGAGAAACCAATTGCTGCGTATAGATACCCTTTTGGAATATGGAAACCAAAACCTTCCACGATCAGTGAGAAACCAATCATCATCAAAAAGCCAAGACACAGAATCACCACGGTTGGATGTTTATTGACAAAGTCCATCAATGGTCGAGAGGCGATCAACATGATCCCGATCGCAATCGTCACCGCGATCATCATCACGGATAGATCTTTCACCATTCCAACAGCGGTAATTACGCTATCTAGTGAGAAGACTGCATCTAGCACCACGATCTGAACCACCACGACCCAGAACACGGCATGTACAGGATTTTCCTGCCTTAATGCTTGCTTACCTTCAATACGCTCATGCAGCTCCATTGTTCCTTTAAACAATAAGAACGCCCCACCAAACAGTAGAATCAAGTCTCGACCTGAAAATGCATGATCAAAAATCTGGAATAGTGGTTCAGTTAAGGTAATCACCCAAGCGATAGATGCGAGTAACACCAAACGCATTAACAATGCGAGAATTAAACCAATTTTACGCGCAGCATTACGTTGTTCTGGTGGTAATTTTTCAGCTAAAATTGCAATAAAAACAAGGTTGTCAATACCAAGTACAATTTCAAGCACCACCAAAGTCGCTAAGCCCACCCATGCGGCAGGATCCGACATCCATTCAAAAATCATAGAGCTGACTCCTCTACAAAATCAGCTTTAAACTGATGATTGAATCGATCGGCATAAATAGCCCAAATATTTTTTTTAGAAAAAGAGAACAAAGCAGAGTGACAACAACCACTACTCATAGAGGTACATTTATGAATGAAAGGATTTTTAGTATAGGTAAGATTTCAATAAAATTCATCATTTTTTATATGGGTGTTTTTTTAATTTTTTTCTAACAATAGCGCAAAGGCTTTGTATGCGAAATGTGCATAAAACTGTCATAAAAGTCATTTAGCCTAGACAAGTACGACGAAAATGATAAGGTAAAAATAAAGTAGATGAATAGTGTATTTAGAATGACAGTTAAAAAAACCACTCCTCCCATAAAAACAATCCTCCCGCTTATTGCTTTGTATTGTGGTTCTCGTCCAGGCAACAATCCGATTTACCGTGAAAAGGCGATTGAACTGGCCCAGCACCTCTCTACACAAGACTTTGGTATTGTTTATGGCGGCGCCAGTATCGGCCTCATGGGACAAGTCGCAGATACTGTACTTGAGCACGGCGGCGAAGTTGTCGGCGTTATTCCTGAGTTTATGTTGGACTATGAAATTGCACATAATCAACTGACGGAACTGCATGTTGTGAGAAGTATGCACGAGCGTAAAGCATTGATGGCTGAACGTGCCAATGCCTTCATCGCGCTACCAGGTGGACTCGGCACTTTTGAAGAAATTCTAGAAATCGCCACATGGGGACAGCTCAACCAACATCAAAAACCGATGATCATTTATAATGTGAACCGTTTTTATGATGCCTTAATTGCTCAACTCGATCATGCGGTTGAAGAAGGCTTTTTGCCCCCTCAACATCGTGCCAAAGTGATTATTTGCGAAAATACCGAACAAATCTTCAATGTGATTAAAAATCTAAACTCGCCTAAACACGTGGCAATGTAAAATTAAAAAAGCGGATCAAATTTGATCCGCCTTTGGCATTTTTGACTTAGTTTGAATTGACTTGGTAAATGGTGGTTGTGCCACTGACTTCATTCCCGACCACCAACAATGGTTTGCCATTTGGCGAATCTTTTGCAGAAATAAAGATTAAACCTTCTGGTCCAAGATCACCATGTGCAGATAATGCAGTCGATGGATCAGCCTGATCCCATATTTCACGAGTATTTAAATAATCTTGGAAAATTGGCTGTTTTGGATTACTGACATCAAACGCCATCACCCCACCCATCCGCTCAAGCCCTAGGAACAAGAATTGTTTATTGCCAATCTTGCCAATGGTGAGACCTTCTGGCTCTGGACCTTTGTTACTACTACGACCACCCAATGTATTGCCTTTTTCGTGGTTGCTATTAAACCAATCTTTACATGAAAGGTTACGTGCCTTGCCTAATTTACATTGGTCACTATTCAGGTATTGTTCAATAAAATCACCTGAGTCATAGGCGATCTTGACCTGATTTTGTGTATCCCAAATCGAGAATGAACGCCCACCCAGCACATACAAATCGTCATACATTAAATAATCGGTTAATGGATTACCATTGACTCCAATTTTATCGCCCGCTTTTGAGTAGTACACAGGTTTGCCATTTTCAGTTTGATAACCTTGTGTCCACGTAATTTTTAAACGGCCTAATTGCTTGTCATCACGACAATCGCCTGCATCGCCTTTGCTCGCACCACAATAACTAAAAGCGGTTGGATTCAAATGTGCACCCGCGGCTAAATCACGTAATTGTGCAGGTAGGTCATCGGCACAACGGCGATCAAAACCGTCTTTGTGTACCAAATGCTTGACGCGCCACTCTTCAACAAAGCCTTTGCTATTGTCATTATCACAACGTTGCAAATTCTTCTTTTCAAAGTCTTTAAGTTTAGTTAAGCCAAAATACGCAGCTGTATTTTCTCCCCATGCACGTGCATCACCTTCATTGGCAGAGATTAAATAAGTTTTTTGATCTGCGGCGGTATAAGCTGCCATGGCATCAGGATGATAAATCCCTTTCAACCCGTTCCAAGTCTTGATCATAATATCTTGGACGGTTTTCTTGCCATCAAAGTCACTGACATCCAAGCCATTACTTGAGTTTTTAGTTGGATCAAGCATGGATTTAAAACCACTGTCGCTGAGGCCATGATCTTTATAACCCATTGCCTCGATCGAGGTTACAGTGGCTGTCGCGATGTCCAAAACGGCAATGGCATTATTTTCTTGCAGTGCCACCCAAGCAGTTTTGCCATCATCAGAAACCGCAATATATTCAGGCTCTAAATCTTGAGCAACCGTGGCATTAGGTCCAAAAATACGAACACCTTTGGCAATCAATGCCTCTTTCTGGCTATTAAAAGCTTTAAAATCAGCAGTTTTGACCGTTGGCTTACTGATATCACTGACATTAATAATGCTGATTGAACCTTCTGGATCAATTTGATAGTCATCAGATGGCTCACCTTCATTGGCGACCAATACCGTTTTTCCATCAGGTGTAAAGGTCAACATATCAGGCAATGCACCAACTGGCACATGGCTCAATCGTTTTAGATCACTGGCTTGGTAGAACGCCACAAAACCACGATCAGTTTTATTGGCTGCTTCAACTGCCAATGCAATAATGCCATTTTGTATGCTGACACTATTCACCTTTGCACCTTCAGCAATATCATCCACGGTCAGTGATTGTAGATAAGTGGGCTTCGCAGGATCAGAAAGATCCAATACATCCAACGCCCCTATTTCAGCATTGACCACAAAAACACGTTTCGTTGCTGGATCATAAGCTGGAATTTCAGCGGCACTTTTAGCAAAAACACCTGATTCATAACGACTCATAAAACTAAGCTGAATACGCTCGGGCGTCGGTTCAACCACTTCAGGTTTTGGTTCAACTTCTTTGTTCGGTGTCTTATTTTGCTTGTTATCATCATTACACGCCACCAACCCCGCTGACAGCATTGCGGTCAATACCACTGAAATTTTAAATTTCATGATCAAATTCCATAGATTTTATTTTGTAGGGCTAATCTAGTATTCTGAGATGCAAGTTCGATGACACTTTTATGTCAGTTCGATGACCACTCTTTGACAATTTTTGTCTTTATTTCAATGACAATTGCATTAAACTAAAACGGATATTTCATCCACCAAGGCTCATGACAACAACCACGCATCAAGCTGTACAGCCCGAATTTCGTTTGTTGGTGTTATTGGTTTCCATTGGCTTTTTTATGCAGGCACTGGATACCACCATCGTCAATACCGCGATTCCAATGATGGCGCTGCAACTCAATGAAAATCCACTACAAATGCATGGGGTGATTGTCGCCTACGTGCTTTCTGTGGCTGCGTTTATTCCACTGAGTGGCTGGTTGGCAGATCGCTTCGGTATCCGCAATACCTATCTCGCAGCGATGGTCATCTTTAGTTTGGCATCGCTTGGCTGTGGTTTATCTCAGAATCTAAATCAACTGCTCGTCTGTCGTGTGATTCAAGGCATGGGCGGTGCATTGTTGATGCCTGTCGGGCGGCTCGCTTTATTAAAGCTGATTCCACGTACGCAATTTCTATCTGCCATGAGTTTAATGAGCCTTGCAGGTCTGATTGGTCCATTGATGGGGCCCACGTTGGGTGGCTGGTTGGTTCAGGTTGCGACATGGCACTGGATTTTTCTAATTAATCTACCCATGGGTGTACTGGGCGTGATCATGGCACTCAAAATCATGCCAAATCACAAAGAACCCACAGTGAAATCGTTTGACCTGAGTGGCTTTATCTTATTAATCGTCGCCATGGTCGGGCTTTCATTGGGAATTGAAAATATTGCCGCACCACAATACTCAGGTATCGTCAGTATCAGCTTACTGGTGATCGGGAGTATTGCAACGCTAGGCTATGCTTATCATGCACATAGCCATCAAAATGCACTGTTTCATGGACGTTTGTTTCGACACAAAATCTTTTCCATCGGTGTATTGGGCAACTTTTTCGCCCGTTTAGGCAGTAATGCCATTCCCTTTATTTTACCGCTGATGCTACAAGTCGCTTTTGGTTTTGAACCTTTCATCACAGGTTTAATGATGATCCCGATGGTGTTAGGTTCATTATTTTCCAAGCCAATTGTTCGCCCGCTCATTCAACGCGTCGGCTATCGCCGCTTTCTGCTGACCAATACGATTTTAGTCGGCTTGTGTATTGCCAGTTTTGCTTTAATGACCGCTGCAACACCGCTTTGGCTCAAAATTGTGCACCTCTTTATTTTTGGCACACTCAACTCACTACAATTTGTGGGAATGAATACCCTGACTTTAAAAGATTTACCTCAACACGATGCCAGCAGTGGCAATAGTTTCTTGTCCATGATTATGATGCTCTCGATGAGTATAGGTGTGGCTTTGGCAGGAACATTGATCAATCTGTTTAGTCAGTATTATCCCTCAGCATCCATTAGCACCGCATTTCATGCCTCACTGATTACCTTAGGTTGTATTAACATCATTACCGCGATGGTGTTTTGGCAGATTCCAAAAGAGACCACAGATGAGCTGAAATAGCATCCGCTCCGAAATCACGTTATGATGATTATTTTAAAATCGCTGTAAAATTTACATGCCAAAATCGAATCCGAAACCCGTATACCAACGCCGTAATACCTATGTCAGTATTGGGCTTGCGAGTCTGTTGGGTGTTTTAACGTATTTCGGTGTGTTCTATCAGCAAAAAGCCTCTGCCCAAGATTATGCCATTCGCGGTTTTGATGTATCCCATCATCAAGGTGAGATTAACTGGAAAAAAATCTCGCCACTGCAATATCAATTTGTCTATCTCAAGGCCACAGAAGGCGGTGATTTTAAAGACCGAAAATTTCAGGACAACTGGCTCAAAGCGCGTGAACAAGGTTTGCATGTGGGTGCCTATCACTTCTATCGTTTATGTCGTGATGGCAAGGTACAGGCTGATAATTTCATTGCCACCGTACCCAACAAAACCGATGCTTTGCCACCTGTCATTGATTTGGAATATGACAGTAACTGTATAAATACCTATACCAAAGAGCAGTTACTCAAAGAAATTCAGCTCATGCATGATCAACTGCATCGACATTATGGTAAACAACCGATTTTCTATATTTCTAAAAGTTTTTATCACATTGTATTGATGGGAAATTTTACCGACACACCACTTTGGGTCAGAGACTATGACGGCAAACCTGAACTCAAAGATGGGCGAAAATGGTTATTTTGGCAGTACAGTCAAACAGGGAAAATTGACGGTATTGCAAAGCCTGTTGATTTAAATGTCTATGCTGAATCACCACAGCAGTGGCGTATGTTTTTAAAAGAACAAGGCATTCAGGATGACAAATGAACTGCGTAAAATCATCCATATCGATATGGATGCCTTTTTTGCCTCAGTCGAACTCAGAGAGCGCCCTGACCTCAAAGATTTGCCAGTGGTGATTTCTTCCCATCATCCTCGTGCGGTGGTTGCGGCTGCATCTTACCCTGCGCGCGTCTTTGGTTTGCGTTCTGCGATGTCGATGGGACAGGCCAAAAAGCTGTGCCCACAAGTAATTGTGATTGAGCCAAATTTTGAAAAATATCGTGAGGTTTCGGCACAAATCCATCAAATCTTTCAGCAATACACCACACTGATTGAACCACTGTCTTTAGATGAAGCCTATTTAGATGTGACTGAGAATCTAAAAAATATTCCCAGTGCCACGGCGGTAGCAACCCAAATTCGAGCAGATATTTTTGCAGTAACAGGACTGACGGCTTCTGCAGGTGTGGCACCGAATAAATTTTTGGCAAAAATCGCTTCGGATTGGAATAAACCGAATGGCTTATTCGTGATTAAGCCCCATCAAGTGATGCAATTTATTCAAGACTTAGCATTGAGCAAAATTCCAGGTGTCGGCAAAGTCACCCATGAAAAATTAAATCAATTGAATTTGCATACCTTAGGCGATCTACAAAAAATCGAAGAAAATGTCCTTATCCATCATTTTGGAAAATACGGCAAACAGCTTTATTTATATGCACAAGGTATCGACCATCGTCCTGTCAAAGCTGAACGTGAACGTCAACAAATTTCTAAAGAGATTACCTTTGATGATGACTACAATCTCGATCAATGTGCGCATACATGGCAGCCGTTGACGACAAAGATCTGGCAAAGTTTAGATAAAAAACAACTCACCGCACGGGGTGTCAATGTCAAACTAAAGCTCAAAAATTTTCAAGTATTACAACACGGAAAAAGCTTTAAACACCCGCTACAGTCTCCACAACAATTATTACAAGTGGTTATGCAATTACTGAATGAAATGCATATTGATCCTAACTTTCAGTTTCGTTTAGTGGGTGTGGGAGTCTATCAGTTGCAACCGATTCAAGAAGAATCTCAACTTTCCTTATGGTAATGTGGTTTTTTTACACAAAAGTACCCTTCACGCTGAAATTTATGTTTGCTTTTTATGCAGTTTTCAGTACTCTAGGCAACGCAGTAGCATTATCCATGTTGCTTGCTCTTGCTAAAGAAATCCTCGCTTTTAGCATCTGCTCCTGTGGTTGGCGTGACGATCAAATCCGAATATTACAGGGCACTTCAAGTGTCCTTTTCTTATTTTCCCGACGATAAAAACCACTCATCTTACTTTTTTGTATAGAAATTCAGTTCAACTCATTTTATAAAAAACAACATTACATTTTATTTTTTAGCAGCGCTCTGTAATCAAAATGGAAACTTTTAGCAGCTGATTTAAAACAAAATTACACAGCAACTAAAGGCCATCAAGTACAATCTTATAAATACATTTTTAATTAGGTAGCACCTCTATGTCTGTGCAACGACTGCATGTCACTTCACGTTTTTGCGAAGTCGCAATTTCAGGAAATCTTGTTCATTTGGCGGGTCAATTGGCAGATGATACCAGTGTAGATGTCAGTGCACAGACACAGCAAACCTTAGACCATATTGACCGTTTACTTGCTGAAGCAGGTACCGATAAAACCCATATTTTATCGGTATTGATTTTCTTAAAAGACATCGAAAAAGATTATGCAGCAATGAATACCGTTTGGGATGCATGGATTGCTGAGGGACACCCCCCAGCACGTACCTGTGTAGAATCTAAACTATACGCCCCTGATGTCTTAGTCGAAATGACCGTGACTGCGGTACGCCCAGATTAAAATGATTTTGCCGCAAACACATTGTATTTCATCAAATGTTCAGTTTGCGGCATCGGACTTGAGATTGTGGATGTCGCAGAACTCATTGGATCAAATAAATCAGGGATCAAGTCCTCACGTAATTCTTGTTCAGTTGGAATACTACTGTAACGAAAAACACGATATCCAGCCAATTCAAGTAGGCTGTCTTGATAATACTTTTGATTCAGACGATTGACATAAGATTCATCTGCAATCTCAACAATCGCAAGCACCTGATGTTGTTGATCGAGCACTACAAAATCAGCAACCAAACCCTGATACTTGCGTCGCGTATGGCTAAACTTAGTCGTAAGCAAAGCATCAAATGATACATGTGCCAATATCGTATGACGGTGCAAAACGGCTTGTAAACGCATTAAAGTAATTTGCTCAGCAATATTCAAAATACCACGTCGCTTTAATGGACTATCTTGACGCCGATTTTGATGTAAATGTCGAAGTGCAAGTGCTGTAATCAACAGCAAACCAACTATTGTTATGAAATAATACATTTCTAACTAATCCCTTTAGATTTTTTATAATCATTTTTGGCTTTATGCCAATTTTTTAATCAATAACAACGATAGTAAAGTTATTTTAACAGTTCAAACTTGAAGTTCTTAATCGTTCCTACCAAAGTCGTAAAAGCTTGCTGTCTTGTTATTTATAATCAGCATATCGCAAATATTCAAGTCGATATTGTCAGTATATGTTTCCATAGAGTATAGTTTTGAAATTAGACTGCGAACCATTTATCATTTTTATATAAAAAGAAGGCATGCATCTACATGCCTTCTTTAATGCTAATTAGCGATGTGTTTTCGCTTTGGCTTTCGGCTTGCCTGAAAATGGTCTTTTCTCACCAGTTTCGCGCGGTGGCAAACCCGTGTGTTGGGTCAGTATTTGACCTTTTTGCGGACGTTTTTGACCCGATTGTGGTTGCGATTGATTGCGTTTTGCTGAATCTCCTGCGACGGTCGAGTTCTTCTTACGCGCAGATTTATATTCACTCTCAGCAGTACCTTGAGGCTGATAAGTCGGAATCAAATGCTGTTTTGAGTTACCAATCAAGTCAGGTCGACCCATTTCTTTTAGCGCTTCACGCAACAATGGCCAGTTATTTGGATCATGGTAACGTAAGAATGCTTTATGCAAACGACGACGTTTATCGCCTTTAACAATATCGACATTTTCCGTATAACGCGCCACTTTAGACAATGGATTTTTGCCTGTGTAATACATCGTGGTTGCCGTTGCCATTGGCGATGGATAGAAGGTCTGTACCTGATCGGCACGGAAACCATTCTTCTTCAACCAAATCGCCAAGTTCATCATGTCGTAATCGGTTGTACCCGGGTGCGCAGCAATGAAGTAAGGAATTAAGTATTGTTCCTTGCCTGCTTCCTTACTGAAACGCTCAAACATTTGTTTAAAGCGATCATAAGTGCCGATACCTGGCTTCATCATTTTCGATAATGGACCTTGTTCGGTATGCTCAGGTGCAATTTTTAAATAACCACCAACATGGTGTTGTACCAACTCTTTGACATATTCAGGATTCAATACTGCCAAGTCATAACGTAGACCTGAACCAATCAGAATCTTTTTCACACCTTTGATTTCACGCGCTTTACGATAAAGCTGAACCAATGGTGCATGATCGGTATGTAAGTTTTGACAAACACCCGGATAGACACAAGATGGCTTACGACAGTTCTTTTCAATCTCAGGATCATTACAGTGCAAACGATACATGTTTGCCGTTGGACCACCTAGGTCTGAAATAATGCCTGTAAACTGAGGTGCGGTATCACGAATCTTTTCAATTTCACGTAAGATCGACTCTTCGGAACGGTTTTGAATAATACGTCCCTCATGCTCAGTAATCGAACAGAAGGTACAACCACCAAAGCAACCACGCATGATATTGACTGAGAATTTGATCATATCAAAGGCAGGGAAACGCGCATTGCCATAAGCAGGGTGCGGTAAACGTGCATAAGGTAAATCAAAGACATAATCCATTTCCTCAGTGGCTAGAGGAATCGGAGGCGGATTAATCCAAACATCACGTTCGCCATGACGTTGAACTAAGGCACGCGCATTACCGGGGTTGGTTTCAAGATGCAAAATACGGTTGGCATGTGCATAAAGGACCTGATCATTCGCGACCTCCTCATAAGAAGGTAAACGGATCACCGCAAGTTCACGTGGTGGCAGTTTATGCTTAATCGCTTTTGATGGTGCAGATTTGAGCTGTACGATCTGTGTGTCAGGATCTAAATTATCCCCTTCACGGACAATTGGGTTTGCCACGAATTCTTTTTGAAAATCTTGATATTGCGCCAGTGAGTTGCCCTTTTCTTTTTCAACTTCACAGCCATCAATATCTTCAGTCATCACATAGGGATTGATGATCTGATCCACTCGTCCGATGGTATCGACATCATTACTGGCGATTTCAACGAACTTTGCTTTTGAATTTTTATTATGTTTATTGATAATAAATGCAGTACCGCGGACATCAGTAATATCCTGAACTTTTTCACCTTTCGCTAAACGATGCATCACATCGATAATGGCACGCTCGCCATTCCCGTACATCAACAAATCGGCCTTAGAGTCCATCAAGATTGAACGACGGACTTTGTCTGACCAATAATCATAATGCGCAATACGACGTAAACTGCCTTCAATACCACCAAGTAACACAGGTACATCTGGGAATGCCTCACGACAACGCTGACAATAGACTGTTGCCGCACGATCAGGGCGTTTATTGGCTTCGTTATTTGGTGAATATGCATCATCCGAACGGATTTTACGATCTGCCGTATAACGGTTGATCATTGAATCCATGTTGCCTGCGGTTACACCCCATGCAATGGTTGGTTTACCGAGCACACGGAAACTTTCAGCATTGGTCCAGTCAGGCTGCGCGATAATACCGACACGAAAACCTTGTGCTTCAAGCACACGACCAATCACACCTGATACAAATGAAGGATGGTCAATATACGCATCGCCACAAACTAAAATAAAGTCACATGCATCCCAGCCGAGGAGATCCATTTCTTCTCGTGACATCGGCAAAAATGGTGCGGGTTCAAAACACGACGCCCAATATTTGTCGTAATCAAACAACGCTTTTGGCGCGGTCTGCATGGTATAGGCAGTAGACATAGCTTGCGAATCTCGGCTAGCAATAAGGAAGAGAGAGGCATCTCGGAATTTTTGATGCCAAAATGAAAGCTGATCAGTTTAACATGAATTCTATTCATTTTTATAGATTAAAAAACATACAAAAAAGATTCCCCATTCTCTAGCGTTTAGAGCATGGGGAAATATGGTGATAACTAACTGATAATGTTTAGGCTTCGTTTAAAAAACCTTCCTTAATTTCTGTTGGTAAGTCTTTATGCCACCACGCATAAATTGATGCTTTGATGTTCTCATCTTCCTCAGGATCGTTAAATGGCTCATCATCTTCTCGAATTAACTCATCCCCATTAAATTTGAACCAAAACTCCCAAGGATCATCATCACCACACCCCCATGCTTGGGCATGTATCTCTGGCAGCAAAGCTTTTAAAAAAAGTAAGATATTTTCAATATTTTCATCGCCAGAAGAACCATGAACAAAATCTAAAACGGCATAACCCGCCTCATAATATAAACTTTCTGGTTCCAAATCATATTCAGGCGAATCAATTTGATCGAGCAAGTCTTGTACGGCTTCCGCACTTTCTAGATTGATGGCTAAAGCGGCCTGTAAGAACCTTTCCGCATTTCCCTCATGTTCCTTAAATAAGACTTCTAGCTGCCCCATTATTTTTGCATCTGGATGCTTATAATAAACACGACTATGTAATTCCATTGTTCTTTCCCCACGATAAAAAATCTAAAAAAAATATGATAGTGCTTAAAATTAGCACTCAATTAAGTTACTAAAATCCAATGATTTTTAGCAAGCCCTCGGCGACTATATCTGTCGTTTTATTTTATGAGAATATCCTGTTTTTTTGAGTCACCTAAATAAAAGGTAAGCAGAAAACCGATTGCCAAAACCACACCCACACTTAAATTAATACCGAGCCAGCCAAAGTTTTCCCAAATCAAACCGCCGCTACTCCCCAACACACTAGATCCCATGTAATAGCAAAATAAATACAGTGATGAAGCCACTGCTCGATATTGCACGGCTTGTACAGAGACCCAACTACTTGCGGTTGAATGGGCAGCAAAAAATGAAAAGGTAAAAACAGTTAAACCAATTAAGATGGCCCAAAGCGATGGGATCAAGGTAATCAATAATCCAATGATCATACTCAACAATAAAAATGGCAGAACCTTATCCCGTCCGTATTTAAAGCCCCATTGTGCTGCTTTAGGTGAACTATAAATTCCTGCCAAATAGGCAATCGAAATCACCCCAATCCATGTTTGTGATAAATGAAAAGGCGCTTCTAACAAGTGATAACTGATGTAATTAAACACCGTCACCAAACATCCCATCAGGATAAAACCCTGAGCAAATAAAATCCGTAATTTCGGATCTTTGAGATTCTGTTCAAAAGCAGCTTTAAAGCGAGAAAAACGGAACGGATAGGGTTGGAAATGCTGAGATTTTGGCAATAACCAATAGAATAAACAGGCGATTATGAGGTTGAGAAATCCAATAATATAAGTAGCAGATTGCCAAGAAATAAAATCGACCAACACCCCTGCAATCAAGCGACCACCCATGCCCCCAATCGCGGTTCCAGATATATAAAGTCCCATCGCGAAACCGATATCATTTTGTGCAATTTCTTCCCCTATGTAGGTCATGGCTACGGCTGCCACACCACTCACCGCTAAACCAATAAAAATACGAGTACCTAAAAACACCTCCCAAATCGGGAAAGAGGCACTGATCAGCAATAGAATCGAAACCAGAAATAAGGCAAACACCATAATCGGTTTACGTCCAAACCGATCTGAAATAAAGCCTGTAAACAACAGACCCATTGCCAATGCAATGGTGGAGAAAGACAAAGGAAAACTACTATGCGTCGGGCTAACCTGAAAGAATTTTGCAAAAATCGGCATCATCGGCTGAACACAATAGAGCGATGAAAATGAAGCAAAACCTGCAAAAAACAATGACCATAAAATCGAAGTAAATGTTTTTGAACCATACTCAATATGGCTTGGACGTATAACTGATTCAGACATGGCCACTCCTTATGCCTGATCAGTATACGCGCGTTTTCACTAAAATAATCCACGACAATATAGGTGACTTTTCACTTAAATTTTTACAGCAATATATTAAAGTTTAGTCTGTTGATGTTCCCTAACAATAATTCTCCTCATTCCTCAAGCCCCTCTAATTCACTTTTCACCTTTTCGAGCGAACACGGTATGATAGCGACTGGCCATACCATTTTACCCGAACCACTCAAGAGGCTAACCGATGAAGGCAGCTACGCTTTTATTTCCATTAATTCTATCTTGTATCATGTCATTTCTAATTTCTGGAATCACCACTTTAAAAGCATTGGGCTTCGTTGAAAACTTCTTTTCCATGTGGATGTCAGCTTGGATGATCGCATGGATGTTTGCTTTTCCAAGTGTACTGGTCTGCGCGCCTATCGCACAGAAACTGGTCAGCCTCATTCTTAAAAACCGTTAAAGGTCATCATCGTCAAAAATTCACTGTAGGTTAAAACGTACACAACTTGCAGTGAATGGCGAATATACCCATACAAATCTATTCCGTAATATATAAATCATAGAGAGACAGGAAGTCTCATTCAGAACAACAAGATGCACAGGACGTGGTCGTTGACAGGAGTTAACGGCAATAAACTGAATATAAAAAAGTCTCGACAGGATGTCGGGGCTTTTTTGTTTGTACTCAGTAAAATAACCACACTTGACGGCATGAATTTAACTTCATACCATCACCCTACTTTCGAATATGCGATTAAGTTTTTATTTTCACGATGATCACTCCAAAAAACAGTGCAAAACGCCATATCAGTAATATCGCGATATTACTTTTTAAACTCAGCATAATGTTTGCTGCTGTTTACTTAACGGCTTGTAGCCATTTAAGTGGTTCAAGCGCAACACGCGCTCAGAAATTATCAGTTGGGATTCAAAAAGCCTATTCAGTACAACCAGATACAGCCAATCGTGTTGCTCCGATGATCATTCAAAGTGCTAAACAACACGATGTTGATCCACTGCTTATTGCCGCGATGATTCGACAAGAGTCAAGCTACAGACCTTATGTCACCTCGTCAGCAGGTGCAGTTGGACTCACACAAATCATCCCGCGTTATTGGCAAAGCACCTGTGGCGGCAACTTATTTGATGAATATACCAACGTCAATTGTGGTACTTACATTCTTGCAAAATATAATCAATCTGCCGGTAGCTGGGAAAAAGCACTGGCTTATTATAATGTGGGACCAACGGGTTATCAGCGCAATTGGAAAATGAAGCGCCAAGGTAAGAAATATGCGAAGTCGGTTAAACATCATAAAAAAATGCTGAAAGCTGCGTTATAAATCATTGCAGCAAGTATAAAAAAGCCACGCTTTAAGCATGGCTTTTTTTGCTAAACTTATAACTAAGCCTCATCAAATAAACCTTCAAACAATACTGAAGATAAATAACGCTCGCCGCTATCAGGTAAAATGACCACAATGGTTTTACCTGCATTTTCAGGACGTTCTGCGATTTGAGCTGCCGCTGCTAATGCCGCACCACTAGAAATACCGACTAAAATTCCTTCTTGCATCGCACATTTTCTCGCCCATTCAATTGCATCTGCACTATTCACGGGTACAACTTCATCGACCAAATCTAGATCTAAATTTTTCGGAATAAAGTTCGCCCCAATGCCCTGAATCTTATGTGGCGCAGGTGTAATGCTTTCACCGCGTTTCGTTTGGGTGATGATTGCTGATTCAGCAGGTTCAACTGCAACAGAATACAAAGGCTGATTTTTTATTTGCTCAAAATAACGTGAGATACCTGTAATGGTACCGCCTGTACCGACACCTGCAACCAAAATATCCACTTGACCATTGGTTGCTTGCCAAATCTCAGGACCCGTTGTTTCAACATGAATCTGTGGATTTGCTGGGTTCTCAAATTGTTGTGGTAAAAAATACAGTTCTGGATTTTCAGTAGCCAAGCGTACTGCTTCATCTACCGCACCTTTCATACCTTTAGCTGGATCAGTCAAGACTAAGTTTGCGCCCAAAGCTTTAAGCACTTTTCGACGCTCTAAACTCATACTTGAAGGCATGGTTAAAGTAATCGGATAACCTTTTGCTGCTGCCACGAAAGCCAAGGCAATACCTGTATTACCACTGGTTGGTTCAACAATATGCATCCCTGCTTTGAGTAGACCACGTTTTTCCGCATCGGCAATCAAAGCTGCACCAATACGGCATTTTACTGAAAATGCAGGATTACGGCTTTCGATTTTTGCCAATACCGTTGCACCCGTTTTGATAATACGATTAATACGCACTAAAGGGGTATTACCAATTGCCTCTGCATTATTTTCATAAACTGCGATACCAAGATTGGCAGGTGTTGGAAATTGTTGATCAGTAGACATGTTATTTCCTTATTAGATTTGGAATGATTCCCAATCATTATAGGCATGTCAGCCTATGAGAAAAGTAGAAAACTTTAGCTTTTATGAAAAACAATATTTATAGAGCATGAGATTTTAATGTTCATAATAAAAACGCATTACGCCTTAGGCACAGACTATGACAACGCTACAACTTATCACTGCATAGCAAACATAAGCCCATAAAACCTGCGATTCATTTTTTATCATTTGAAAATGCAATCATGTCATGATGGTAATTGAGTTGATCCCAATTCCTCATTCAATAATACTTGCTCTGTATCACACAGTAAAATCGCCACACGACTACAATGAATCACTAAATGTTCTAACCAACGTTGTGCAGCGAGTTGGTCCAAGGTATAAGTAACCGATACTGTTCTTGATGAAGAGTCCTCAATAATTTTCTGCCGGACCAAATCTTGATGTGCTTGCATCTCTGCGGAAAAATCAGCTAACTCATCTACAAGTTTTTTTGGGATTCGTGCAAATGGTTCATGCATTAAATACGGAATAAATTGCTCAAGAATCGTTGCAAACTGATTGGCCAATTCATGAATATTTCTTTGATTTTGAATGCTTTCAATATGCGCAACGCTGCTTAAATCATTTTTAAGAACACGGACATACACTGCCAATCTCAATAAAATGATTAAACGATGTTGATCTTCTAAAGACTGTGAAACCGTCATTTTATCTAAATAATGCTCAACTTTAAGCAAGGTTTGATCGAACTCATCCGTTTTAACCAATGAAGTAACGACACCTCCACGAATACAACGTATAAAAATTCCATACATATCAGCTATCGATTGCAAAAGTGCACGTTCTACTGCTGCAATCGCCAAAGCAGGAACACTATAAAGTGACTCGTCTAAATATCGTGTAATCAGCGGTTGTTTTTCGGGCAATAAACGAATAATCAATTGCTCAAATTGAGACAAAAAAGGCATGAAAATACATGCCCCTAATAAACTAAAAGTCGTGTGAAATCCCGCAACTAAGATCACAGAATCCAATTGATGAATACTTTCAATATGATGATATGCCCATATAAATACTGGAGATAATAGAATAAATGCAAAAATGGCAGTCACAATATTAAACATGACATGAACTGCTGCTGTTCGCTTAGCACTGGTGGTCGCCCCTATCGCTGCAAGGATAGCAGTTGCGACCGTTCCAACATTTTGACCAATCACTAAAGCCAGAGCTTGTTCTAAATTAATTGTAGAGGTAGAGAGCGCTGCTAATGTGGTTGTAATCGCTGCACTGGAGGATTGCAATAAGATCGTCATGAGGACACCAATAACCACAAGAATGAGTTTCATCATTAAAGTTGGTTCAGCCCACCGAGATAGATCGATTAATAAAGCCATACCACTCATGGCATCTTGTAAAAATTGAATCCCTAGAAATAACAGCCCAAAGCCTGCCAAAGTGAGTCCAATAAAACTAAATTTTTCTTTACCAAATAATTTGAGTGCCGCACCTATACCAATTAAGGGCAAGGAAAAACTAGCAATAGAAAACTTTAAACCGAGTAATGCAACCATCCAACCAGTGCTTGTCGTGCCTATGTTTGCACCAATAATCACACCAATCGCATGGCTAAAACTTAATATTCCTGCACTAACAAAGCCTATCGTTGCCAAAGTGGTGGCTGTCGAGGATTGAACCACAACGGTTAAACCAATCCCTGATAAAACAGCCTTCATTGGTGAGTTTGTAAATCTGACTAACCATTGCCGCAGTGCTTCACCCGCGATTGCTTTTAGACTATCTGTCATCAGAGACATGCCTAAAAGAAATAAACCGATTCCACCCATCAACTGCACAATGACATTAAACACAAACGTTTCCTTCTTATAATTTTAAGGTACTAAAAGTACATCTAAATAATAGCTTACATTGTTCTATTCAAATATTTATATTTGATTTACGCCTCACAATAAAGGACTGATTAAATTTAATACGTTGTCTAAACCCAAATTAATTATAAAACGCAGTTTTTCCCCATTTTTTTATTGAAATTCTACACAATAAAAAACCTCCCAACATAAGTTGGGAGGTTTTGAATTTAAAAGCTGGCGATGACTTACTCTCACATGGCAAGTGCCACACTACCATCAGCGCGAAGAGGTTTCACTTCTGAGTTCGGGAAGGGATCAGG
>NZ_JAKZGG010000015.1:0-83225 GCF_022549455.1 Acinetobacter sp. NIPH 1852
ATGATTCGTCACCATCAAGCTAGGTCGGCTATATTACTCTTAATCTCTTAAAAGTCAACAGGCAATTTAGATATTTTTAAAACTTATTCTCAAACTCAAGATTTAAATCTTTCAATCCAAATCCTTGTTTCTCAACAAGTTTTTATCTGCATCACCGCCGATGGATGTGCATTCTACAGCATTTCCAATACCACACAACCCCTTTTTTTAACTTTCCCTTTCGCTTGTTTCTTTTTTCTACAAAAACGATTGGTTTGGTGCTTTTATCGGCATAAATATGATTTTTTATGCCTTAAATAGCAAAAAAGAAGTCCCTAAGGACTTCTTTTTTGATTGTTTCCTGCTTTTATCAGCTTCTCACAACGTTAAGGAAATATAAGTGGCGTTCGTATTGATCAATAATATCTTGGATCAAGTCCTCCTGTGTCCAATCCATTACATCGTAATTTTGCCCACCTTCACGCAAGAACACCTCAGCTTGAAAGTATTCACTATCATCCGCTTCACTTTGCCCAAGCATAAAGCTCGGTGGCGTGGTCTTGCTTGAAAAAACAGTATATTCAAAGTTAATTTCTTGGTGATGATCGACACGCAAACGTAAACCTTGTTCGGTTTCATCAATAGCGACGCTTAACTTCCGACGTTTAAATTCGGCTTGGACTGCCTCAAATGCTTTTAGCACTTGAGTTGCAATATATTGCTTCACCTCATCTTCCGTATGAGGGTAATGCATAATTAAGCCTAAACGCTGTTGCCAACTGCGTGGATTGTTCATCGCTCTTGGCGTGGTTCGAGCCTCGGTCAACATTTTTGATTTGGTTGCATCGAGATTCAATGCTTTCAGTAAACCCCAAGCCATCAGCAGCATAATCACGGCAAATGGTAATGCGCTCACCAACATTGAAGCCTGTAACGTGGACAGACCACCAACCAAGAGCAAACAAATAGTGAGGATCGAGATCAACACCACCCAGAATACACGCTGCCATGCAGGTGTGTTTTCATCTTTAGCCGTGAGATAGTTCACAACTAAAGCACCTGAATCCGCAGAGGTCACAAAGAAAAGTAAAACCAGTATTGCCGCCAATAAGCTCATCACAGCCGAGAACGGCAAATGATTTAAAAACTCAAAAAGTGCCACTGATGAATCTTGTTGCACCATTTGCATCAACGCAATATTGTTTTCTTGCATGATGCTAAAGAGTGCGGCATTTCCCCAGAAACCCATCCAAACAATAGTAAAACCTGTCGGAATCAGAATAACGCCGAGAATAAACTCTCGAATGGTTCGACCTCGTGAAACACGCGCGATAAACATCCCAACAAATGGCGACCAAGCGATCCACCAAGACCAATAAAAAACCGTCCAGCCGCCGATCCAACCCGTCGACTCATAGGCCTGTAAATTAAAAGTCATCACAAATAAGTTGGAAAGATACTGTCCCGTATTTTCAACGGTAGTGCGGAGTAAGTGTAGTGTTGGTCCTGCCAAGAAAACAAAAACAACCAATATTACTGCAAGTATTAAATTAAGTTCTGATAGGCGCTTTACACCTTTATCTAACCCAGCAAAAACCGACAAAGCAGCCAAGATACTAACGAAAATAATTAAACCAATTTGTGTGCCAGTACTCTGCTCGATACCCACTAAATAATTTAAACCAGCATTGACCTGTAATACACCAAAGCCCAATGACGTTGCGACACCAAAAATCGTCCCAACAGTGGCAAAGGTATCAATGGCATCGCCCCATCGACCATAAATTCTTTTACCAATCAGTGGATACAATGCAGAACGTGTTTTTAGCGGTAAATTATGGCGATAGGAAAAATAAGCGAGAGATAAGCCCACTAAGGCATACACAGCCCAAGCATGTACACCCCAGTGAAAGAAGGTGATTCTTATTGCTTCTTTAGCTGCTTGAACCGTCTCAGGATCACTAGTTGGAGGAGTGACATAATGCATGACAGGTTCTGCCACACCAAAGAACATCAGTCCAACCCCCATCCCTGCGGTAAACAGCATCGCGAACCAAGAGCCGTTACTATAATCTGGCTGGCTATGATCGGGTCCCAATTTAATATTGCCGCTTGATGAGCACGCAATATAAACCAACAACACAAGGAAGATGGCAACACACAAAATATAGAACCAACTAAAAGAGTCCGTAATCCATTGTTTTGCTTGTGCAGTTAAGTTTTCAAAGAGATCAGGTGCAATGATTGCAAATGAAAGAAAAACGACAATGATCAATACCGTACTAAAGAAAACATTTCGGTTGACGTTAGCCAACCAAGATGATGTTTTGGAATGCATATTTTCTCCATACTGTTCTAATAGCTATTGCTTGGCTTAGGCACACTAGAAGACGGAAATTGAATAATAAAAAACGTCTAATATGTAAAAAAACTCATCAGAGTTTATCAAATGGAAGTACCAATCTTGCTCACACAAAACTGACCACTTTCCAATAAAAACCTTTCTTTCGGTTATTTTTAGGGTAACAAAGAATGTACTAAACAGCTAATCATCAACCACTTTGCTCACCAATACCCTACATATTGCAGCAAATAAAGCATGACCGTGTTCGACTTAAACTGTATCTAAAAAAGCAATAATCATTTTTCCAAGTTCTTGTTGCAATCGTTGCTCTTCAATCAAAAAAGTATTCTTACTGACATAGCGCATCATGGTAAATAAAGTACTGTTAATAATCACAAAAGATTTATGTTTCAAGGTTTCAAAATCCCAATGCGGATAATAACGTCCAAATAAATACATCCCGATTTCTAAAAAATGTCTTTCCAATAGCTGTGCCGCATCTGAATCACTATAAGCATGCCAATTTTTTAAAATTTCAATAAAAAAACCTTGATCTGATTTCAAAGATTCAAAGCCAAACGCAATACTTAATGTGATGATGTCTTGAATAGACGCTTGCTGCTGCAAGGTCACCAACTGTTTTAAAGCTTGTCCTAGATCTTCGCTTTTGCGTAATAATAATTCAGCAATAATCTGTTCTTTATTCTCAAAATACTGATAAATAGATCCAACACTAACGCCTGATTTTTCAGAAATTTTGGGCGTGGTGACATGCAATACACCATATTCTGAAATGCATTTTTGCGTTCCTTCCAAAATACTTTCCACAATCATTTTGGCACGTTGTTGCTGTGGTCGCTTCCTCATACTTCGTCTCAATTTAAATGCGAATTGAATACGAATATTTATTCATATTATGCTTTGATTAAATAACAATCAGAGGCATTATGCAATGCAAAGTATGATTAGACCAAAACGCTTAGCATCCTTTAAGCAAATGATTCAGTCAAATATCAAAACTAAAATCTTAAGTTATATGACTGATCAAAAAGTCCAACCCAGTTACGAAGAATATCTCGCCCTCAACATCGCATTGCAAAGTGGTGATGAACCGATGGATCAAGTCATGCGTTGGGTGATGCTCAACCCTCGACAACATCGAAAATATTTTGAAACGGCGCTATATCAAGGTTTAGATCAACTGCCACATGAGATTCCTGAACTGACGACCTTTTTTGATTTGGTACAACAGCCCCCTACTTGGTATGAACCGAGTAAAATAGATGCCGCACTCAAATTCACCTATCGCTTAGGTGCCAATAATGGTTTTATTTTAAGAGATTTATCCTTAATGACGGGTTATATGTATCCCGGATTTAATCAACCTTTGGTACTGACAGGCGCATTAAACAAACAAGCAGGTACACGTTTGGCTGAAACCACCAAATGGTGGATCGATATTACCGAACAAGATGGTTTTGCGCGTTTCAGCAAAGGTTTTACCTCAACGATCTATGTCCGTTTCATTCACTCCTTAGTTCGTCATCAATTGCAAAAATCGGAGAAATGGGACGCTGAAACGTGGGGTGTACCGATTAACCAGTACGATCAAGCGATGACCAATATTGCGTTTAGTGGTGTGGTTCTGATTGGCATTCGTGCACTCGGAATTTTCCCAAATCAGCAAGAAGTAGGCAGCTTTCTGCATTTTTGGAAATATGCAGGTTGGTTGATGGGGATTGATGAAAAATGGCTAGTAGATAAAGAATCAGACGGTTGGAAACTGATCTATTGGATGCAATTCGCGCACCCACAATCCGATGCCAGTAGTATTTCACTTGGTTCGAGTCTTTCTAAAGAACCTTTTGAACGGCAATATCGCTATCTTGGTACTTTTCAACAAAAGCTAGCTTATCGACAACATTTAGAAATGACCCAGTTCTTTATTGGACGTAAGAAAATGAAAAAATTGGGACTTGCCCCTCGATTCGCATCTTGGTTTGCTTATTATCTGCTGTTGCGCAATCTGACACTTTATACAGGCGCAAGATTCATTCCTCAATTGAATGTTTTGTTGGAGCGTAACGGTCGACACATGCAAAAATCGGGATTGTCTTTGTATCAGAACCAATCAAAACAGCTCGCGAGCATGCATCAATAAACATATAAAAAAACCCTCATTTGATATGAGGGTTTTGTTTTTAAGGATCAAATGTGTTTAGTGATCTGAAGCGCCTGTAGCTCCGACACCTGTCATTGAACGCACATACTGCGCATCAAATGCTTTGCGTTCTTTTTCTGCACGTGCTGACTTATCCGTTACAGAGAAGAACCAACAGCAGAAAAATGATAATGGCATTGCAAATAATGCTGGACCATTAAATGGATTTGGCGCTGTTTCAGCAATACCCAACGTATCCACCCAAACCGCTTTAGAAAGAATAATCAAACTTACAGCACCGACCAAACCAACCAAACAGCCAATCACTGCACCACGAGTGGTTAGACCTTTCCAGAACATTGATAACACAAGAATTGGGAAGTTTGCACAACATGCGACAGAGAATGCCAATCCAACCATAAATGCTACGTTTTGCTTTTCGAACAAAATACCCAAGATCATCGCAAAAATAGCTAAACCTAAAGTTGCCATTTTTGACATACGCAACTCAGATGCAGGTGTGGTTTTACCTTTTTTAAACACGTTTGCATACAAGTCATGTGAGATCGCAGAAGCACCTGAAAGGGTCAAGCCTGCAACCACCGCAAGGATCGTTGCAAAGGCCACCGCCGAAATGAAGCCCATAAACAAATCGCCACCAACGGCATCACTCAGATGCACCGCAGCCATGTTGTTACCACCCATTAGTTCTAACTTGCCTGTCACTGCCATTTTTGCAAGATCAAGGAATTGCGGATTGTTCGCAACGAATAAGATCGCACCGAAACCAATGATAAAAGTTAACAAATAGAAGTAGCCAATAAAGCCCGTCGCAACCACAACCGATTTACGTGCTTCTTTTGCATCTTTCACGGTGAAGAAACGCATTAGAATATGTGGTAAACCTGCGGTACCAAACATCAACGCTAAACCAAGTGAAACTGCATCAATTGGATTTGCGGTCAGTGTTCCCGGCCCCATAATTCTAAGTGCTTCATCCCAGCTTAAATGGTGTGCTTGACTGTACACGTCGATCGCTTGGTTAAACATATTGGTAAAGCTAAAACCAACTGCTTTCATCACCATAAAGGCCATGAAGGTTGCACCGCTGAGTAACATCACCGCCTTAATGATTTGTACCCATGTGGTGGCTAACATTCCGCCAAACATGACATAGGCCATCATCAATAGACCAACGATCACCACCGCAAGATTATAGTTCAAACCAAATAACAGTTTGATCAACTGACCTGCACCCACCATTTGCGCAATCAGATAGAAAGCCACCACCACCAATGAGCTAATGGCTGCCAAAGTACGGACTGGCTTCTCTTCCAAGCGGAATGAAACCACATCAGATAGATTATATTTACCTAAGTTACGTAAACGCTCAGCCACCAAGAATAAAACAATCGGCCAACCAACCATAAAACCGAGCGAGTACAACAGACCATCAAAGCCTGACATAAAGACGAGCGCAGAAATACCCAAGAATGATGCAGCAGACATATAGTCGCCTGCAATCGCTAAGCCATTTTGGAAGCCACTAATGCCGCCACCTGCGGTATAGAAATCTTGTGTTGATTGGGTTTTTTTGGCTGCCCATTTGGTGATCAATAGAGTTAAACCCACAAAGATCATGAACATGATGATCGCATGCCAGTTGGTCGCTTGTTGCTCTGCTGCACCGAGATCAGGCCCAGCCAATGCAATACTTGAACAACACATGCTGGTCAGTGCCAAGAGTGTCGCTTTAAATGATGTCCCTTTCATCTCAGTGCTTCCCTTTTTCATGTGCAATCGCCTCAACTTCCGTGAGTGCCTCTTCATTGAGTTGGTCAAGTTTATTATTGGCAATGTACGAATACACACCACATAATAAAAAGGACAATACGATAATGCTTAAACCGAGAGGAATGCCCCAAGTCGTGACACCACCACTAAATGAGCTTGCTAGAAATTCTTTGTTGTAGCCAACCAAAAGCATAAAGCCAACGTAGATAAACAACATGATCGCTGTTAGCGTCCAACTTAAAATACTTTTCCTTCTCACCATTTCTTTAAACTTTGGATTTTGTAGAATCTGCTCTACTTGTGAATCATCCATAATCAACTCCTTATTTTTGTGTCCAACCATGGACCCCTTTTTCTCTATGGGATTCTTCACTATCCAACTTAGCAAGTTTATGATGATGCCGTAACTTAGACTTTGGTCGTTACAAGCAGATCTGTACGCTTCACTATGCCCACGCTTCGGGTATGATAAAAAATGGAATTGATCACGTGAGCAATATGAATAGCTGGCTTATTCTTGGCATACTCGCGCTTTATATCGCGCTGTTATTTGGCTGTGCATTTTTTGGAGAAAAACATGCCAGTCGACTCAGTACGCGTGGGCGAATGTTGCTGTTCAGCTTAACCCTAGGTGTATATTGCTCATCTTGGACATTTTATGGGGCAACTGGCGCAGCAGTTCGTGAAGGTGTGTTGTTCTTACCTATTTATCTCGGACCATTGCTATTTCTTTGGTTTGGTTATGATATTTGGAAGCGTTTAGGTCGTATTCGCCAATACCACTCGATTTCATCGATTGCCGATTTTATTGCTGCCCGTTACGGCAAAAGTGGCAGCTTGGCCGCCCTTGTAACCATTTTGGCTGTGATTGCAATTGTGCCCTATCTGGCACTCCAGCTACATGCGATTGCACTCAGTGCTGCGGTGATTCTTGATCAAAACGCCAATATACATACCACCACCAATAGCGTTCTGATGTTAACTGCGGTACTTGCAATTTTGGCGATGATTTTTGGCACACGACATATTGCCAACACCGAACAACACGGTGGTCTAATGCTGGCAGTCGCATTTGAGTCCTTCGTAAAACTGTTTGCATTACTCTGTGTAGCAGGATTTTTCTTATTACAATCGCCTGAGAATATTAAACAAGTCAGCAATGACGTCTCGGAGCATTTTTATAATTTACAACAACTCGGCGTACCCGAAACCTTTTGGGTGCAAACCTTACTCGCTGCACTGGCGATGATCTGTTTACCTCGCCAATTTCATGTCGCTGTGGTTGAACTCCGCGATGAGAAACATATTCGTGGCGCACGGCATTGGTTTGCGGCTTATTTAATTCTCACCATAATCGCCATCATTCCAATCGCCAGTTGGGCACTACATGCACTTCCTGAATCCCTTGGCTCTTCTGATATTGCCGTTTTAGCACTGCCACTCAGCTACCAACAAGATTGGTTAGCATTATTGGCATTTTTAGGTGGTTTTTCTGCTTCAACTGGCATGCTATTGGTTTCATCAGTGGCACTTTCGATCATGCTCAGCAACGACTTGATCATGCCTGCGCTATGGCGCTTCAAAATTATTTCTCGACATGACCGACAGTTACCTAAAGTGCTCAAACTAACACGGCGGATCAGCATCCTGAGCGTGATGTTACTGGGCTTCTTATTTTTTAATTTCTTTAATGATATTAATCAGCTTTCGGTCTTCGGTCTGCTGGCATTTAGTGCCGTTGCACAGTTCGCACCCGCCCTCATTGGCGGACTATATTGGCGTGGGGCAAGCCGACAAGGGGTTTATGTCGGTCTGATTGTCGGTTTTGTAATGTGGAGCTACACGCTGCTTTTTCCGACTTTGCTGCGCAGCTTACCTGAACATTATCAAAACTTTGCACAACATATTTTGTTATTCGGGCCATTTGATATACATGGCTTACGTCCAGAAGCACTGCTCGGCTTTGAATCTTTTGCGCCGCTGACGCATGGTGTGCTTTGGTCTTTGGGTCTCAACCTTGTCTTATATATTTGGATCTCGCGTCTTTATCGTCCCAGTGTTGCAGAACAGATTCAGGCAGAAAGCTTTTTTTATTATGAAAGCAAACCACTTCCCTCAGCGCAATCTGCGGCTGATCTGACGGATTTACATCAAAATGCAGCCCGCCTAAAAGTCGGTGACTTATTGGCTTTGGCGAAACGGATCACAGGCGAAAGACCAACGACCCAAGCCTTTCAACAATTCTCTGAACAAAATCATGTACTTTTAAATGAGAATCATGTTGCCAATGGCATGTGGTGGCGCTTCACTGAGCAATATCTTGCAGGGATTATTGGAGCAGCTTCTGCACGTACCTTGCTGACCACTGCCATGATCAACAATGGTTTAGCTTTGGGGCAAGTTGCCAATATTTTAGACCAAGCGTCACAGTGGCAACGTTTTAACCAAAACTTACTGATGACCATGATTGATCACATGACCCAAGGTGTGAGTGTGGTTGATAAGAATATGTGTTTGGTGGCATGGAACAATCAATATCTAAAACTGTTTGATTATCCTAAAGATCTGGTTTATGTCGGCTGTCCAATTGCAGATCTAATTCGCTATAACGCTGAACGTGGTGAATGTGGACCGGGTTCAGTAGAAGAACATGTCCGCAAACGGATTCACTGGATGAAAGTCGGTAGCGCGCATGAGTTTGAACGTATTCGTAAAGATGGCTTGGTCATCCAAATGCGCGGCAACCCGATTAAAGGCGGCGGTTTTGTCACAACTTTTGCAGACATCACCGCATTCCGTACCAATGAAGCTGTGTTAGAAGAACGTGTCCACGATCGCACACAACAACTGGCAGATGCGCTCACTGAACAACAGTTGGCATTGGAACAAGCCGATAAAGCCAATCAATCCAAAAGCCGCTTTCTTGCTGCAGCCAGCCATGATTTATTGCAACCAATGCACGCTGCACGATTGTTTAGTACTGCACTGGAACAAAGCATACATTCGTCTGAAGATCAACAAACCTTACAACAGCTTGATCGTGCACTATATGGTGCAGAAAGTATGTTGTCCGCGCTATTAGATATTGCACGTTTGGAAGGTGGAACCATTCAACCTAAACGACAAGCCTATGCCTTGCATGATTTGCTCAATGATCTTGAACTGCAATTCAAATCCATCGCTGCTCAAAGAAACATTCAGCTCAAAGTCCATGACACCAAGTTTTGGGTCGATACTGACCCACAATGGATGCGACGAATTATTCAAAATTTTGTCAGCAATGCGCTCCGCTATACCGCTCAGGGTCGCGTTGTGGTGGGCGTATTACGCTCCGCACAACGACCCAATCATATCCGGATCGGGGTTTGGGATACTGGGCCGGGCATAAACGAGCAACAACGGGTTAAACTGTTCCAAGAATTTGAGCGTTGCGGGCACACATCACCTTGGGGAGAGCAAGGTCTTGGGCTGGGGCTGGCGATCGTACAACGCATGACCCATCTCTTAGATTTCCCCGTCCATGTACATTCCGAATTGGGCAAAGGCTCCTGCTTTATGATTGAAGTGCCGTTGACAGCAGCCACAAAGATACATACACCTGTCGTACCAACCACAGCACTACAACACACGGCTTATAAAGTTCTTTGTCTGGACAATGATGAAACTATTTTAGACGGGATGCGAACTTTACTCAGTAAGTGGGGCTATCAAGTTTTCACCGCAACCGAACCTGAAGAAGCGCTACAACTCATCACACAGCATGATATTCAAGTCTGGTTGATTGATCAGCATTTAAATCACGATCAACGTGGTTTAGATTTTATTGAACAACATCGACCCGCACATGTTCCGGTGGCACTGATCACGGCAGATTCAGATCCTGAATTGCCACAACGACTGAAAAAACAGAATATTGTACTGCTCAAAAAGCCACTCAAACCCGCAGGTTTACGCGCTTGGTTATCAGGTTTAAAAATCTTGCCGATGTAATAGACTGCTTTCATCATTATTTATACCCTCCTTGTATTTCACCATCGGGAGAATGAGGAACGATTGAAGTTCCGCAAGGGGATTTATGAAAGAAGTCGAATAAATAGCATAATATTTTGAAACATAGGCAAAAACCATCAAAAATCTGCACTTTGGTTGCTAAAAAATTGACCGAAGTGCTCAAATAGTTTTTGACTATGGCAAAAATTTCCACTTACATTAGTGAACGATTGTACACTTACTTACAATTTCATAATATATTGTTTTAATTATTATTTTATATCAAAAACCGCCATATAAGACTTTAGTCGTATTCTACTTGCTTTCTGAATAAAGCATAAATTTATGCGAATCAATAGAAACCTATTTGCACGTCTTTAGGATTTCTCACAATAATACCGCCAGAAAGGATATTGATCATGAATAGCCCCCAGCTTAGCTCTGAACATCGCTCGCAACAGTTTTATCGTCAATACAGCGCCAATGCACTCTTACCACAACTCAACTGGCAAACTATCTTTGCTCAAAACAAATTAAATGATACCCACTTACGCGCATTGAATACGCTGTATCAAGCGGCTGTTCCTCTGGCTTTAAATGTTTTCGATGAGCTGCATTTTGATGTATTCGCACCTGCTGCTTATCAGCCACAGGGTTTAGGTTTATTTGAAAAATTAGCCCAACAAGAAGAAATTTTCTTAAAAGCACTCGAAACTGAGTCATCTCATCTAGATCAAGATACTCGCCATCAAATGTGGAGCATGTTGTTACGCGGTGGTGCGGTACTGGTCTTTAAAGCGTGGTTGGGTCATGTAAAAGCAGGTGAAAATCAGCTCGATCGAACTCAATTTGATGAACTTTCAGATTTGCTTTTTATCAAAACACGCCCTGAAAATTTAGCGCAGCGCTTAAAAATTGAGAGTGATGCTGAAATTGAACATATTTTTTTAATGTATGAAAATGACGTCTTTTTAGATCACTTTAATAGTCTAGAAACCGCCGCATTATTTGTTGATTTAGGTGTATACGATGCTGCGTTTTTGAGTTTGCGTGATGACCGTGTAGCAGAATATCTCAAAGCCGAAGGCTATGTCACTCAAGAGCAGATTGATGATTTACAATGTGCATTAAACCCGCTGTATTGCGATAGTTTAATGCCAAAACAAGATTGTTTGGCTTAGATTTCCTATTTTAGAATAAAAACAAGGTGGGCAGTCCACCTTGTTTTTTGTTGCTTAGAACTTCATGCTCATGCGCATCCAGTAATTCCGTCCAATATTATTAAACTGTTCACTGGCGCCATATCCAAACATGGACGCACCCGCTTTATTGAGATGTTCGGTGTAGGTCTTATCCAAGACATTATCGACACCAACTGACACATCAACAGTATCTGTTAACTTATATGTCCCATTCAAAGCCAAAGTATCGAACGCTTTACTTGGATTCATGTCATAGCCAACCACATTGCCTTCATTTAGGCTAATACGATTTTGTTTAGCAACCACACGCCATAATAGCCCTAAACTATATTTCTCCTCGACATAGCGAAGATTAATACGTCCTTCTAAAGGTGCAATTTGCGGCAAAGCACGATCATCCGAGGTGTTTTTACCCCAAGCATACATCGTTGATACATCTGCTTGGATCTGATCATTAAACTGATAACCCACGCCTGCTTCAGCACCTGCAATGGTTGCATCAACATTCCGTGCTAAAGGTTTTCGCTTATCAGGCGTATGATATTCCAACAAAATAAAGTCTTTAATTAAACCTGCGTAAGCAGAAGCCCATGTATTCCATACGCCATGTTCAGCCTGAAAACCAATATCGAATTGGGCTGTACGTTCATTTTTCAGATTGTCTAAATTATCAATCATACGATAAGTGGTGACACCCATCATATCGGTTGTCCCCACCCCACGATTTGTTGAAGTACTATACAACTCCCAAAAATCAGGGGTGCGTTCAACATAGCCCACGCCTGCATAGGTTTTCACGCCATGTTCAGGTAACGCTTTTTCAATACGGATAAAGCCACTTGGCACGGTATCCTTGCGGTTTTTACCATTTTGAAGTTGATCAATTTTGACTTGATCGACGCGCATACCTGCAACTAATTTTTGATCAGCATCAACGTTATAGGTCCACTCACTAAACGCACCATAAGACTGGAACTTCAAATCCTCAGCATAAGGCGAACTCATTTTAGGCATGGCATACATCATCATGTCACCACCATGCTTGTTATGCTGGCTATCCAGTCCTGAAACCACGCTGAATTTATCCCAATCTGTCGTGACCGCCAAACGGGTATTTAAGGTTCGGCGATCGACACGCATCGACATTTTATTCGGTACCATCATCTGCATGCCGTGCATATTCATATTGGTCATCGGCGGAGTACGTAAACTAAAATTATCCATAATGTGATCGTTATAGCTATAGTCCACTTGTGCTTGGACTTTTTTAATCACGTTGTTCAGATTTTTCTGCTCGGCATGTAAGCTCAAACTTTCACGTTTAAATTGCGCGCCATCCATACCACGACCTGCATAAGCAGCTTCACCATCGCCTTTACCTGCACGAAGTTCTAACCAAGCATCCTCAGTCGGTTTCCAGCCTAAGGCAAGATCAGCACCCCAGCGTTCCCAGTTGGAGTGAACATTTTTCCCGTCACCATCTTGATAATCATTTGACACAGAACGATTGGCATTCAAACGTGCATATTTCGTTTCATCACCAATTGCAGTTTCAACATTATGATCTAAACGTCCGTAAGAACCGACCAATACACTGGCTTGACCGCGATAGGGTTGATCTTTGCTTAGGTTTTCAGGCTGACGTTCAAAAATCACCGTGGCAGCAGAGCCAGGCGTTGCATATTGAACCGTTTGCGGCCCTTTAATCACCGTGATTTGGTCAAAGCTTTCAGGTTGAATATAAGAGGTCGGTGCATCCATCCGTGATGGACAAGCACCTAGGTTTTCACTGCCATCCACCAACATTTTAATACGCGAACCAAACATACCACGGAAGGTAACATCGCCATTGCTGCCTCCATTTTTAATGGCACTGAATCCCATAATGCTTTGTAAATAATCTGCACCATCGGTTGCAGGTACAGGCTGAATCGGTTGCTTAGGATCGGCTTGAATGACCAATCCATTGCTCTGATTGGGTTGTTGTGCAGTGATGACGATCGGTGCAAGCACGACTTGAGCAGATTGTTGCGTTGATTGAGTTTCCGTACTTGCCCACACCATCGCGGTATTTGAGACAGCAAGCATCGCAACCATGAGCGGTTGTAATAAAAATTTAGGCTGAGCCATAAGAGCTTTCCTTAAAACATAAACACGGCTTGAGTTTGCAAAATCAAATTTACAAACTCTCGTAGGGGCGAATTGGATTCACCCTATTTAAAAAGCAATGATTTATGCAAAGTGTGGCGGGGCTCGCCCTTGGGGCAATAAAAACAGTTGTTGTAGCGCAAAATAAACATGTCTAAAGGCATGTTGATAGGCCACTAAACGGATCTGAATCCGAACCAAGACCTCTTTAATCCCAAGCTCAGGCGGCAGGATCAAGTTGGCATAGACAGTACAATACTGACATTGATGATTCGGATCATGATGATCATGTTGCGGCATCGAAACTTGAGTATGTTCAAGCTGATGTGGGTGATGATGCGAAGAATGTACGGCTTGGCTTGATAGGACTTGTATTTTAGGTAATAGCAAAGCTTGGGTAATGGTTTCACACACAGGTGCGATTTGATATTGCTTCGGAAGTAATGGCTGCAAAAATACCGCGATCTGTAAACAGACCGCGGCGAATGCAAACAGCAAACCACAACGAAACAAAGTAAAAATCTCCCCTACCCCTCTTTACTAAAGAGGGGAACTCTATTTTGACTTAACGTTTAACTGCCACTTTCTCTTTTTCACGCTGGCGAACCAATTTTTCCACTTTTTCACGGGCACGCTGACGTTTTAATGGCGATAAATAATCCACAAAAAGTTTGCCATTTAAGTGATCCATTTCATGTTGGATGCAAACAGCGAGAAGTTCGTCAGCTTCTAACTCAAATGCTTGACCTTCAAGGTTAATTGCTTCGATTTTTACGCGTGACGGACGCTCAACTTTGTCGTATATTTGAGGCACGGAGAGACAGCCTTCTTCATAAGGCTGAGTATCTACAGTCAGCGGAGTGACTTTGGGGTTAATGAACACCATCGGTTGGTTTTTCTCTTCAGAGATGTCCATAACAATAAGCTGAATATGATGATCAACCTGAGATGCCGCTAAACCTATACCCGGTGCCTCGTACATGGTTTCAAGCATATCTGCTGCAAGCTGACGAATATCATCAGTGACTTCTTCGACTGGCTTGGCAATGGTGCGAAGGCGGGGATCAGGAAAACTTAGAATAGGTAATAAGGCCATACTGACATCCTCAACTTATGCCGTTGATCAGAAAACCGACTGAAGGGAATGCTTGATCAAAAAAAAATGTGGGTAATGTCGTTATTATAACGCAACTACGCACATAATTTTTAGGAATTATGATAATGAAAAAGGTTTTAAACGGCATACACTCATTTCATGCCTTGGGGTTAAAAAAACAACTGATTGCCGTGGCAATTTGCGCGGGATTGGGGATGAGCGTCAATATCGCACATGCTGCAAGTCCAAACGTTAGCCCTCCTGCTGTCAAAGCAGGTGCACCCCATGTTTATGTGGTGAAAAAAGGTGACACGCTTTGGGATATCTCAGGCAAGTTTTTAAGCAAACCTTGGCGCTGGCCAGAAATTTGGGCAAGCAATAAACACGTGAAAAACCCACACTGGATTTATCCAGGTGATCGTCTGTTATTGTGCACATTGAACGGCAAACCTTTAATTGGCAAAGATGAGGGCGATGGCTGTGCTGGGATCATTCGTCGCCACAGTGGCAATACCTCAACCTTACGTCCACAGGTTCGTGTTGAAGCTCTAAATAATAGTGTTCCCGTGATTCCACTGGCGCATATTCAACAATGGTTAGAACGCACCTCGATTCTTCCAGTAGACACCATTGCTCATACTCCATATATTTTGGGTACAGCTGACAAACGCGTCCTTGCAGGTAAAGGTCAAAGTGTCTATGTACGTGGTAAAGGACTAGAAAATGGTCAGCGCTATGGCGTATTCCGCGAAGGCGAACCCTACATCATTGTTGATGAGCACGGTAAAAAGCAGAACCTCGGCATCGAACTCACTCAAGTGGCTTCAGGTGTTGCCATTCGCAATGAAAATGACATCACCACAGTTGAATTAACCGATAGCTACAATGGTGAAGTGCGTCGTGGCGATCGTGTAATGGCTGAACAAGATGCGATGTTGCCGACATTGTTCTATCCAACAGATGCAAATCAAGTCAAAGATGGCGGTAAAATCATTCGTGTCATGGGTTCAATTGGGACTGCTGCTAAAAATGGTGTCGTCACCGTTGACCGTGGTACAAATGATGGCATTGAAATCGGACAAGTGTTTCATGCTTATCAAGACGGCGAAACTGTCAAAGACCCTAAAACCAAAGAAATGGTCAAATTACCTGGACAATATGTGGGTAATGTCATGATCTTTAAGAGCTTTGATCGTCTTAGTTATGCCTATGTAATTGAAAGCGATTTACCAATTAAAGTCGGTTCAAACATCAAACCGCCTCGTCTTGAAGACTAGTTGATGACTGAGCACTGATCTGAAATGTTGAATCAACTATCACCTCATCACTACCACACTGTGTTGTTGTGGTATTTGGTTCAACATTCGCTTTCTAGTTTCAAAAAAGTCATCCACTATTTTGGGGATTGTGAACAAGCGACCCAAGCAGATCGCTTTTCGGAATGGCAACAACTCGGCTTACACGCCAATCACTTAAAACGCGTAGAAACATTCCAAACAACTCAAGGGCGACAACAGTTTGAACAACTGGTTCAACTGATTTGTCAACATAGCGATTTTATTCTAACCCCTGACGATATCGGCTACCCCACCCAACTTTTACCTTATGCTGATCATCCACCGATTTTATTTGGACAAGGTCAAGCGCACGCGCTATTACAACCACAAATTGCCATGGTTGGCAGCCGAAAGCCCAGTCCACATGGGCGACAAGTCGCTTATGATTTCGCCTATTATTTAAGTGAAAAAGGTTTTTATATTAGCAGTGGCTTAGCACATGGCATCGACCAAGCCGCGCATCAAGGTGGACTCGCTCATCAGCGCACCATTGCCGTGGTCGGCACAGGTTTAGATACCGTTTATCCAGCGCAAAATAAACAACTTGCGCAACAGATTATTCAGTCAGGTGCGATTGTGACCGAATTTCTACCCACCACAATGCCTTTACAACAACATTTTCCACGGCGTAACCGTATCGTCAGTGGTTTAAGTCTCGGTGTGGTCGTGGTAGAAGCTGCATTAAAAAGTGGTTCTCTGATCACCGCAAACGAGGCGGCTCATCAAGGCAAGATGGTCTTTGCGATTCCCGGACATATTTATAGTGAGCACCATCAAGGCTGCCACCAACTGATTCGTGAAGGCGCGATTTTGGTCGATCATCCTGAGCAAGTGATTGAAGATTTGGCTTTGCCCACCCAATGGCAAGCACAACAGCAACACGCTGAAAAACCGAACACCACCACACCGAATCTCCCCTCTCATTTGATCGGACTCTATCAACGCTTAGACTGGGTCGGACAAGACTTAGATCAACTTGCTCAAGCCAACCAAGCTGCAATTTCAGAGTTAACAGCACAATTGATGGAACTTGAGTTATTAGGTTTATGCACACAACAAGCTGGGCGCTATTTACGTTGTCGCCCAATGCTTTAAACTAAGCTTCTCTTATTAACACTCTGCACACCTCACATGATAACGTCCTCAATCTCTGAAGCCGCTCAGCTCCTCAAACAAGGTCAAGTACTGGCATATCCGACAGAAGCTGTTTGGGGATTGGGCTGTGATCCATTCAATGAGCAAGCTTTTCAAAATATACTTGAGCTAAAACATCGCCCAATCGAAAAAGGCGTAATTTTACTGGCGGGGAAAGTCGCACAAGTCGAACATTTATTACAAAGTTTGACTCCCAAAATACGTCAGCAAGTGATCAACAGTTGGTCTAACCGCACACCAGTTGAGCGCGCAACGACATGGTTACTGCCTGCTGATCAACAGATTCCAACATGGATTAAAGGGCAACACCCTTTAGTTGCTGTGCGTGTCACCACCCATCCATTGTGTGTCGAACTATGCAATGCTTTTGGTGGTTTTATTGTCTCAACCAGTGCCAATCCAGCAGGTTTAACGCCTGCGCATAGCTTCGAACAGGCACGAGGCTATTTTGGTTCTGCATTGCATTATCTCGACGGTGCTTTGGGACAAAGCCAAGAACCCAGTCGAATTTTAAATGCGCTCACTGGCGAAGTGATTCGGGCATAAAACAATGGATAAAAATGAGCCAAAATGCAGGCAAAAAAAAGCTCAGTTATATAGGGATAACTGAGCATAAAAAGGATGTGTATAATCACATCCAGAGGGTTCGTAAATTCGGCAAGCAATCTAAACACTAAAATGTATCAATTTGCTTCTGCGCTTATTATGGATCAATCATCTCATTTATACAAATATATTATTTGCCGTGCAAAAAAGGTGAAAAGCGTACCAATTTTGTCACTTCTATATTTTCAATAAAATTATATTTCTATTTTTATTCAGCTTTTTTTTGATCACAAATTTAGCATTTCTTCAAAATATACGTTTAATATCAAATAGAAAGAATTGTCTTCATATCTATTATTTTGCGCGTTTGTCTATTTTTTAAACAAGCGCGCATTTTAAATACATCTTAAATCGTCGGCTTTAACACTCGGGATGATAATTTCACGGTTTTTTTCTGTGCCATCACAATACCTACAAGAATCATCGCCCCTCCAACAGTATGATAAATCGTCCAGCTTTCTGCGAGCCAAAAACTGGCAATAATGGCAGTAAACACTGGCATTAAATTCATAAAAATACTGGTTCGGTTTGGACCGATCGATTGCACAGCAAGCATCCATAATAATGGCGCAATCAATGATGGGAACATGCCTGCATACAATACACTTGCGGCATTGTCAGCATTGATACGGTCTAGCCCAAACCACAGTAAAAATGGCAGGTGGTACAGCAGTGCAAATGAAATTTGTACATATAAACTGGTCATTAAGGGCAATTGCAGTTGCCATTTTTTCAGGAATACACCATAGAAAGCATAGAAACCAACGGCAACGACCATCACCGCATCGCCCCAGTGCCCACCTTGAGCAAACAAACTGGAAATATGCCCTTGGCTCATGACATAAATCAAACCTGCAAATGACAACAGACTACCGAAGATCGCAAAACGATTCGGTCGATCTTTCAAAATCAGATACGAAATAAATATGGTAAATACAGGGACAAAAGCATTCACAATGCCCATATTGGTGGCAGTGGTATAATGTGCGGCTGTATAAGACAAGCCTTGGTATAACACCATACCAAATGCACTCAATATGGCTAACTTACCGATCAATGGCCGAATTAAAGTGCGTTGCTGCCAAACCTTCGGCAACATAAATGGCGTCAAAATAAGAAAAGCCACAAACCACCGATAAAAACTAATACTGACAGGTGAAATCAGGTCAGCCACATAACGGGTCACCACAATATTCAGTGACCAAATTAAGACCGCTATCAATGGCAGCACAAATGCCCATTTTTGATATTTTGTTAACTGACCCATGACCTTTCTCACAATATTTCAGCAATGTGAGTATTGTGAAAGATGTCCAAATTAATTGAAATATCGTATTTCAGACATTT
This sequence comes from Acinetobacter sp. NIPH 1852, assembly GCF_022549455.1. Taxonomy (NCBI): domain Bacteria; kingdom Pseudomonadati; phylum Pseudomonadota; class Gammaproteobacteria; order Moraxellales; family Moraxellaceae; genus Acinetobacter; species Acinetobacter sp. NIPH 1852. The sequence goes on from NZ_JAKZGG010000015.1 coordinate 19,160, forward strand.
ATATCGCAGTTACGACATCCTTTAAAATAGCTCCCAAGCACGCATCGCGTGTTCAACCACTTTGTGCAACTGTGCGACGGTTGCCCCGTCTCTTGCTTGTATGGTTAAACCTTGTAAAACCGTTGCGTAGAAATCAGCCATTTCTGCTAATGGGGCTATTGCTTTCAAATCACCATCAAAAACACCTTGCTGTAAACGTTGCAACATTTTTTGTTTAGTTTTCAATCGCTTTTCAAGAATATTGTGCTGTATCGCTTGGGTATTATCAGAACAATTCATGGTTGCAACCACCAACATACAGCCTGAAGGTTTATCGGGTTGCGCTAGACGTTGTACATTGTCATAAAGAAAAAGTTCAAAAGCCACCTTTGCGGTTTTGGCTTCTAAAAAAATTGCTTCAATTGGACAAGCTTCATGGGCGAGATAGTAATCAATACATTTATAGAATAGCCCTGTTTTATCGCCAAAACTACTATAGAGGCTCGGAGCTGTAATCGTTAAAGCCTGAGTTAAATCGCTAATCGAAGTCGCTTCATAGCCATGTTCCCAAAATAACAACATCGCCGTTTCTAAAGCCTGCTGCTCATCAAAACACTTTGGGCGTCCACGCTTCTTTTTTAGCGTGTCATCACAAGGTGACGGCAGAGACATATCTGGATGAGTCATAAGGGTCACAAATATTTTTATAACGTTCACTATAAAATAATTGACTGAATGGCTTTTATCAACTATTTTATTTTTTAACGATCGTTATAAAACATTATTCTTTTTCAAATTTTATTGTTATCTTACTAACAATAAAGGAATTTTTATGGAAAACTCCCTTTCTAGCGAAATACCCCCCATTCAGTCAAGTCAAACACAAGGCAATTGGTTTGCACTTCTATCCGTGACCCTCAGTGCTTTTGCCTTGGTCACAGGTGAGTTTCTTGCGGTTGGGGTACTGAATGAAATCGCGCGTGATTTTCAGATTTCTGTGGGCACAGCAGGTCTCACCGTTTCTTTAACTGCGGTTGTCGGGATGTTTGCAGCAGTACTCATTCCTGTATCTGCCAAAACACTAGATCGGCGGCCGCTGTTACTAATGTTAACCTTATTGATGATTCTCGCGAATTTCATCACGGCATTTGCACCAAATTTCACGCTCTTACTGCTCGGACGAATTATTTTAGGGATTGCGATTGGTGGCTTTTGGGCAACCGCAGTTGCTTTGAGTGGTCGTCTTGCCCCACCACATTTACCTATTGCCAAAGCAACCGCATGGGTCGCGTTCGGTGTCACACTGGCAAGCGTACTGGGTGTGCCAATGGGTACCTGGCTCGCGCAATATAATGGATGGCGTACATCTTTTACAGTCATTTCATTAATGGGAATTTTGCTTTTTATCTTCCAATACTTATACCTACCTCAATTAAAACCATCTTCTTCGCTACGCTGGAAAGAACTCCCAATCCTCGTACAACATCCCGCTGCTCGTAAAGGACTGATTATTTTTATCTTTATGGGTTTTGCACACTTTGCCGTTTATAGTTATTTTTCTGCCTTTTTTAAGCACCAGATTGACTTTTCTGACAGCCTGATTAGCCGTTTACTTCTGGTATATGGAATTGCAGGAATTTTTGGCAATATCTTTGCGGGTTATCTCGGACAAATCAATATTCGCTATACTTTTGCAGTCAGTGGCGTTGCCTTCTTTTTGGCATTTTTAAGCCTCCCTATGTTTGGCACACATATCATGGTCGCGATCGTACTGACGGCGTTGTGGGGCTTTGCCTATGGCATCATCCCAACGGCGGTAAATATCTGGATGTTTACTCATGCACCTGAAGCGGTGGAAAAAGGTATGCCGATGGTGACATTGACCTTCTTAATTTTGATTGCTTTAGGCAGTATGTTTGGCGGAATCATTGTCGATCATTTTGATGGCACGATCTTGTTTTTTGCCATGCTCCCGCTGGTACTCTGTTCTCTGGTATTGATTTTTACCCTCGCACGCGGTTTAAATAATCCTAAACTCACCTGCGAAAATTAACATGAGCGCCCCCAATGAAGCATGATGTCGCTGCACAATTTCCCTTTCTGAATGGTATCGAAGTACATGAATTTCTTTATCAGAAAGATGATGTTGTCAGTCCTCATACTTCACTTTGGGGTGACTTTAATTTTAGTTTAAACGGTACTTTAGAATTTGACATTGAAGGAAAGTACTATTTATCACCACCCAGTTATGGGCTTTGGCTACCACCGCGTACTGAACACCAATCTTTGCCTGTTGAACATGAAATTCATTATATTTGTATTCGGATACACCCTAAATTCGGGCAGTTTTTAGGCAATAGCTGTCGTTGCTTTAGTATCGAACCTTTTTTTCGTGCTTTGATCGTGCAGATTTTAGAACAACAAAAACAAGCGGCGCAGCCTGAATACCTTGAACATTTACTGCAAGTTTTATTTGATCAACTCAAACAAGCCCCAGCCCATTCGCACTATTTGCCACAAAGCAGCCACCCAATTTTGGCACCGATTTTAGAAAAATTATCCGATCCTGATTTATTCAACATCAGCTTACAGCAAATTTTACAAAACTTTTCTGTCAGCGAGCGTCATGTACTGCGCTTGAGCCAACAAGAATTACAACTCTCATTATCCGAATGGCGTAATCGAGCGAAAATCATTTTCGCCATTCACCAAATCCGCCAAGGCATGACCATCAAACAACTGGCCTTTGCATTGGGTTATCACCATAGTTCGAGCTTCATCGAATTTTTTAAACGCTATACGGGGCAAACGCCGATTCAACTTAAAAATGCTGCAATATAAATATTATTTTTATGTATTCATATCAATAGCATTGCACTCTAAAAGATTAGCAGTTAAAACAAACAAGTGATTTCACAACAACAAATTAGGACATACTCCATGAGCCAATCGGTTTATCACATCCCTGTTCAGGATATCAAAGGTCAAGACGTTGATCTCGATCAGTATCAAGGCAAAGTTCTACTGATTGTTAACGTTGCTTCAAAGTGTGGTTTAACACCACAATATGAAGGGCTAGAAAAACTCTATCAAGCAAAAAAAGAGCAAGGTTTAGAAATTTTAGGCTTCCCTGCCAATAATTTCTTAGAACAAGAACCCGGTTCAAATGATGAAATCCAACAATTCTGTTCTCTCAACTATGATGTGCATTTCCCATTATTTGCCAAGATCTCAGTCGCTGGCGATGATAAACATCCTTTGTACCAGACCTTAACCCAAGCGATACCAGAACGTACTGGCGAAGGCCCTTGGTGGAAAGATCTGGTTGATTATGGTCTAACACCAAATAATCCACCTGAAGTGTTATGGAATTTTGAAAAATTCTTAGTCAATAAGAATGGTGAGATCGTGGCTCGTTTTGCGCCAGATATTACCGCAGATGATGAGCGTATCGTGACTGCAATTGAAGCTGAATTAGCCAAATAAGTTACAAATGTTCAAGGAGAAGGATGGTTTTACCGTCCTTTTCTTTTAAATCATTATTATAATTTCATTTTGAATACTTTAATCAGGTAGGGGTTTCATGGCAAAATTTCTGAATACAAGTGCCACCAGTTTTTATTTAGAAGAATTGATTAAAAATGCGAAAGAAAGATTAATTTTAATTAGCCCATTTTTAAAACTGAATGATCGAATTAAAGAACTGCTAGAAGATAAAAATCGCTTAAAAATTGACATCCGCATTGTCTATGGTAAGAGTGATTTACATCCTGATGAAATTAAATGGATGCAACGATTAGACTATGTTCGTGTTAGCTTCTGCAAAAACTTACATGCAAAATGCTATTTAAATGAATCAACCTGTATTATTTCAAGTCTTAATCTTTATGAGTTTAGCCAAATTAATAATAATGAAATGGGTATTCTTATCGAAAAAGACCAAGATGAACTTGTCTTTAAAGATGCGTATGAAGAAGCACAACGCATTATTCGCATTAGTGATGAAGTGCGTATTTCTTTAGATGAAGTCAAAGGAACTGAGATCGTACAAGATATCGCTGAACAAGAAGAGTTTAGTAAGCTTACAACGTCAAAACTGGCTGCAAAACATAAACTTAAAACCACAGAACTTTTAGATCAATTTGTTCAAAACGGTTTCTTAATCATAAATGACAAAGGGAAACACCAACTGACTGATCAAGGAAAAAGTATAGGCGGTGAGTTTAAGCCCAATACTTATGGTGGATACTTTCTTTGGGCGGCAGATATGAATATCTAATAAATTGTTTTACATTAGCTCAAACATGCCTATATTTTTCTCAAAATAACAAATAGTTTGAGCTAATTACCTCCCCGAAATATCATTCAATCTATTCTTAGTTCTCATTACAATGTTAATGAATTGCAAAAATCACATTTTTCTTCATACTTTCTCATTATAGTGACGATCTTCTCATATTTTGGTGCAGTTCAGCCACGATGAAAAATCTAGCCATCAAAGCCATTTTCTCTGCAACAGTACTTGTTACTGCATTCGCGTTCGTCGGTTGTGATCAAGTGCCTCAAGAAAACCATCAAGTTGCTGAACCAAACACTGAGTTTGACTCAAACATCAGTACCGATGATGCCAATACAACAACACCGCAGGATATTCAAAAGCTAAGCAGTGGCAACCTATTTAATATGGTACGTGATGTAGCACAACTACAGCTAAAAACTGATGATTATACGACTCTGCTCAAAAGCTCACAAAACCAGCTTGAGCAAGCGATTCAAGAAAAGAATACCCAGCAACTGCAAAATGCAACCACAGATCTCAAACAAAATTTGCATGCTTTACACGATACCTTACAAGCACTTCAACTAAAGAGTCATGAAGTCGATCAAATTCGTCAGAGTCTACTTAATGCAAATCAACAACTTTTAAAAATGCCCATCCTTCATGGCCAACTGGATATTAGCCAATTAGACCTTGAAAAAATTGAGCAGCAATTCAATCGTATTCAAATGGATATGCTTAAACTGGCAACACTTATATTAGGAAAAACGGATACTGAAACTCAGACAGACATCTAAATCTGCATTGTTTGCATCTGATAAGCGGGTTTAGCAACATCATTCGATGCATGTTGAACATTTGATAAGTGCAAACCATGTTGTGTCATCTGTTTATATTTTATGAGTTCGGCATTGAGTTGAATGACACGTTGTTTTAATTCAATCGACATAAACTGATCTGACTGTGCCAGAGCAACCCAGCCCGCTTGTACTCTACGCTTAGGATTTTCATAAGCAAGTTGTTGTTGCATCCATTGATGCAATTTCAATGCACGTTGATAAGCTTCAAATTTATACGCAAATAAAGTCGTGGAAATCACCGCTTCAGGTATTTTACCCATCAGCTTCATCTCAATTTGTCGAAGTTGATACGCATATAAATCAACGCGATATTTTAAAAGGTTTTGATTAAACCATTCGGCAAAATCAATGAGTAAGTCCATTATCTGATTGCACTGTGCAACCAATTGTTGTTTTTCTTGCAACGGCTTTGCTTGCTCAACTTTCTGCACGCGCCAAGTACGATAAACAGCGAATCCGCCGACAACAAAAGCGCCGATAGACCCCGAAACAAGTCCTCCAATCGCGGCGCCGATCGCCAAACTATTTTTGATCACGGAGTTTGATTGTTTATAAGCTAAATATGGACGGGAAACTGGCTGAGCTTGTGAGGCAGAAAAATTACGATACACCGCAAAGCCTGTATTCATCAGTGGAATTGAAACAAAGTCATCAACACTAACCATATGTTGCAAACTGGTTTGGGCGGTGCGTTGCACGGACTCATAACTCAATGCCAGATCAGCAAAAACCGAAGCATATTTCTCTTGCAGATGCGCCAATTCAATATTCACAATAATCGCAATATGCGGGTGACTTTTTGCAAAGGACTCTACTGCATCCGATGCTAAAGTACACTTCACCTGCATCGGTGTACCATCTACAATCAAGTCAAAACCTGCTAAGTGAGCATGTTCTGCAAACTCAATCGTATGTCCCTGCTGGCTTAGGTTATAGGCGACTTGTTGCTTTGCCAAATAAGAGGATAAGCGTGTCAGAGCTGCATCATGATCATCATCAGGCGCTGGAATTTGTTTTAGATTATAAAAAGCATCAGGATGACCTTTAGACGCGGTGACCAAAGCATCCAAAACTAAGGGATTGATCTGTAAGTAGTTCCAGATAAAACCCAGACGATAATGCGCAGGATGAATACCACTGACCAGTTTTAAGTCTCGACCTGTTAAAATTTTCTGCAAAGCATCATTGGCCGCTTTATGCCGATCTAAGCTCACCACGAGCTCACTGTTATTTAACAGCTTCGGTGCACTTTCAATCACATTTTTATAATAAGGCACGATAAACGCATGGGTGACCAGCCAATGGTTTAAAGAATGACCCATATATTTTAATCGGTGTTGTAGATCAATCAGTAGCTTGGTTGATTCAACTGGACTGGATTGTAAGCGCTCAGGCAACATCAATGAAACAGCCCATTGGGTTAACTGCTCATGTTTCGCTTGTTGCTGGATATGTTCTAAATTTCCCAAGTGCTGTAAGGCATCAACCGCATCACGATTACCCTGTTCATTGTGATGACGATTTCGACTCAATAGGCAGTGTATAAAATCATAATGAACACTTTCAGGCTGAATGGCTTGCTGCTGAAATACGACACGGTAGTTTTCAATTGCTGCTGACCAATCCTCTAAACGCTGATAAAAAGCAGCTAAAGCATACTTAATCTCAACATCATCATATTCAGCGTGTAATTGCTTCAAGATACTTAACTTTAGCGGGCTATCTTTACAGTTTGCTAACTGCGTTACCGTTTCATCGCGTTGTTGCTCGCTAAAGCCTTGGGTCAAATATTGCAGGCGAAATGCCACGCATTGTTCAAACCAAGCAAAACGATGGGCATGTTGCTGATAAGCAGGTATAAAAACTTGATGAATCAATGTAATTAAACGTAATGAGCAATTTATTTCTTCTGTAGTATCGTGTTGAAAATGCCATGTTTTAGGCAAAGTGACCTGAAGTAGATGGCTGTATAAGCCCGCAGTTAATTCAGGTTGAGCAAGTGTGACCAACTTCAATTGATCTTTTACAGATAAATGATGTCCCTGTTGTTCAATACGATCCAAGCGCAACTTTAAGACATTACTTGCTAACATATTTTTCCTAATTTTTTATTCAATATACTCGTTATTTATCGCTTAGCGTGACGTAATCCATATCGCACCAAGTCTTCATCATATTATGTTTTTAGATAATAAAAAAGCACCTTCAAGGTCGATATCAAGATCAACTTTGAAGGTGCTTAAATTGGATTTATATTTCTAATTCACCCAATTGAGAATAACAAAATAGAAGAATAGCCACCTTAAAGTGACGATTCGTTATTTCTTGTCTAAACTAATCGTTGTTTTGCTACATTTACCAGACTGTGCGAATTGATATTCAGCAATCGCTTTTTTACCGGTTTGTTCATCGACTTGTTTTAGATTCGCCCCACCCGCCAACACGCCAGGTTTAATGTACTGCTGGATAAAATATTGTTTACCCGCTTCCGTCGTCAGTGCTAAATGATTTGGTGAAAACTCTGACTCTGTAGAAACCGTATGTTTTTGATTACCCGCCACTTCTTTTAAGAAGAACGTACCACGAGCCGTTTCGCCTAAACACTCGCCATCAATCCATACATCTTTTTTCAATGCAGCACCAACAATACTATTAGAGCGATAAACATAAATTGCGGCATTCCCTTCAGTGGGTGCATCCAGTTTTTTGGCTTGTTGTGACAATTGCGGTGTTGCTTGAGGCACTGAAGCACAACCAACGAATGCAAGGCTCAGTACAACAGGAAGTAAAATTTTCATTATGGTATTTCTCATTTAATTATAGAATGCGTGACGCACTTTATATGAAAATGACAATTATTTAAATATTGTTTTTAAGTTATTTTTCCATAAAAAAAGCCACCTGACGGTGGCTTTTTTTATCTCAAATCAGCAATTACATTGCACGATTTTTGATTTTACGAATCGTTTCAAGCTGAGCTGCTGTTTCAGCAAGCGAAGCAAGTGCAGCAGCAGAGTCCAAATCACTCTTTTGATTCGCCAACAATTGTTCAGCTTGTTTACGAGCTTCTAAAATTGCTGCTTCATCTAAGTTGTCGGCACGGATTGCAGTATCTGCAAGCACGGTCACAACATGAGGTTGAACTTCTAACACGCCGCCTGATACATAAACAATTTCTTCTGTACCATTTTCCAACTGAACGCGAATCGGTCCAGGCTGGAGTAAAGTTACTAGTGGAGCGTGCCCAGGTAAAATACCAAGCTCACCACCTGCACCTTTAGCGATCAACATCGTTACTGTGCCAGAGTAAATTGACTCATTCACACTTACGACATCACATTGCATCGTCGCCATGAGAACCTCCTAAATTAGAGTTGCTAATTAAAGTTTCTCGGCCTTAGCAATCACTTCGTCAATACCACCCACCATATAGAACGCTTGTTCTGGGATGTGATCGTATTCACCAGCTAATAGACCTTTAAAGCCACGAATGGTTTCTTTAAGCGATACTAATTTACCAGGTGCACCAGTGAACACTTCAGCAACGTGGAATGGTTGAGAGAAGAAACGTTGGATTTTACGCGCACGGTAAACAACCAACTTATCTTCTTCAGCCAATTCATCCATACCCAAGATCGCAATGATGTCTTTAAGCTCTTTATAACGTTGCAAAATGTTCTGTACAGAACGTGCAATTTCATAATGCTCTTGACCAACAACCAATGGGTCTAGCTGACGTGAAGTTGAATCAAGTGGATCGATCGCTGGATAAATACCAGAAGATGCGATGTCACGGCTCAATACAACTGTTGCATCTAAGTGAGCAAAGGTTGTTGCAGGCGATGGATCTGTTAAGTCATCGGCAGGTACGTATACTGCTTGGATCGATGTGATCGAACCCGTTTTAGTAGACGTAATACGCTCTTGAAGAACACCCATTTCCTCTGCAAGTGTCGGTTGGTAACCTACTGCAGATGGCATACGACCTAACAATGCTGATACTTCAGTACCTGCAAGTGTATAACGGTAAATGTTGTCGACGAATAATAATACGTCACGACCTTTACCATTTTCGTCTTTTTGATCACGGAAGTATTCAGCCATAGTCAAACCAGTTAACGCGACGCGTAAACGGTTACCTGGTGGCTCGTTCATCTGACCGTAGACCATTGCTACTTTGTCAAGAACGTTAGAATCTTTCATTTCGTGATAGAAGTCGTTACCTTCACGAGTACGCTCACCAACACCAGCAAACACAGATAAACCTGAGTGTGCTTTCGCGATGTTGTTGATCAACTCCATCATGTTAACGGTTTTACCAACACCGGCACCGCCGAATAGACCAACTTTACCACCTTTCGCAAACGGGCAAAGTAAGTCAATGACTTTAATACCAGTTTCCAAAAGATCAGTAGATGCAGCTTGGTCAGCATAAGAAGGGGCTTGACGATGAATCGGCAAACGCTCTTCAGTTGCAACAGGACCTGCTTCATCAATCGGGCGACCCAACACGTCCATGATACGGCCAAGCGTAGCTGGACCCACTGGAACTGAAATCGGTGCATTTGTACTGGTTACAGTAAGACCACGTTTAAGACCTTCTGTAGAACCCATTGCGATGGTACGAACTACACCATCGCCAAGCTGTTGCTGAACTTCTAATGTAGTTTCAGTACCGTCAACTTGGAGAGCGTCATAGATCTTAGGAACGCTATTGCGCTCAAACTCGACGTCGATAACCGCGCCGATGATCTGAATGATACGACCGCTACTCATTGCTGTCTCCTCAATTCAAACTTAATAATGTTAAACGGCAGCGGCACCGCCAACGATCTCGGAAATTTCCTGAGTAATCGCGGCTTGACGCAGCTTGTTGTAAATGAGTTGTAGGTCTTTAATCAACTGACCTGCGTTGTCTGTCGCTGCTTTCATTGCGACCATACGTGCAGATTGCTCACATGCGACGTTTTCAATCACACCTTGATAAACCATAGACTCGATATAGCGAACCAACAAACCATTTAACAATACTTCTGCTTCTGGTTCGTAGATATAATCCCAACCATAAGTACGGTTGAGGTCATCGCTTTCTTCTGCTGATGCTAAAGGAACAAGTTGATCTACTTTAGGCTGTTGAGTCATGGCATTGATGAAGCCATTTGAAACGAGATAGATACGATCTAATTCGCCTTTATCAAATGCATCAAGCATAACCTGCACTGAGCCAGTTAACTGTTCCAAACTCGGTGTATCACCAAGTTGGGTGGTCGCACCAAGCACTTTACCGCCGTAATTCTTAAAAAACGAAACCGCTTTTTGACCAATCAAAGCAAATTCAACTTCAATTGACTGCTGTTGTTGTGCTTTGACATGCTGCACAACTTTCTTGAACAAGTTAATGTTCAAGCCACCCGCCAAGCCACGATCTGAAGACACCACGATATAGCCAACGCGCTTTACAGGACGTTCAACCATATAACGGTGTTTATATTCAGGGTTTGCTTGTACCAAGTGAGCAATTACACGGCGCATATTATCGGCATACGGACGGCCCTGTGCCATGCGCTCTTGCGCACGACGCATTTTAGAAGCAGCTACCATTTGCATCGCGCGAGTAATCTTTTGCGTGCTCTTGATACTAGCAACTTTGGCGCGAATTTCTTTTAAATTTGCCATACGCTTAACCTAGTAGTCGAAAGCTCTTACGAGCTTCCGAAGGTTGATCCGTGAACCAAACTTAACTAAAGCTTAACTTAGTAAGTTTGAGTCGCTTTGAAGCTCTCAATACCTGCTTTGATTGCCGCTTCGATGTCTTTGTTATAATCACCAGTTTCATCGATCTGTTGCATTAACGCAGTTTGTTCAGAGCGGAAGTAAGAGATTAACGCAGCATCAAAGTCTACGATTTTCTTCACTTCTACGTCAGACATGTAGCCTTCGTTAGATGCATAAACAGAAACAGCTTGGTCAGCAATTGAGTAAGGCGCATATTGTTTCTGCTTCATTAACTCAGTTACACGTTGACCATGCTCAAGTTGTTTACGTGTTGCTTCATCAAGATCAGAAGCAAACTGAGCAAACGCAGCCAATTCACGGTATTGCGCTAAAGCAGTACGGATACCGCCAGACAATTTTTTGATGATCTTCGTTTGAGCAGAACCACCAACACGCGATACAGAGATACCCGCGTTCACAGCAGGACGAATACCCGCGTTGAATAATGATGTTTCTAAGAAGATCTGACCGTCAGTAATCGAAATTACGTTGGTTGGTACGAATGCAGATACGTCACCGGCTTGAGTTTCAATGATCGGTAATGCAGTCAAAGAACCAGTTTTGCCTTTAACTTCACCGTTCGTGAATTTCTCAACATAGTCAGCAGAAACGCGCGAAGCACGTTCAAGAAGACGAGAGTGAAGATAGAATACGTCACCTGGATATGCTTCACGACCTGGTGGACGACGTAAAAGTAATGAGATTTGACGATAAGCAACTGCTTGCTTAGACAAATCATCATAAATAATTAACGCATCTTCACCACGATCACGGAAGTATTCACCCATTGTACAACCAGAATACGGAGCTAAATACTGCATTGCTGCAGGATCAGCGGCCGCAGCTGCGACAACAGTTGTATACGCCATAGCGCCAGTTTCTTCTAGCTTACGTACTACGTTTGCAATTGTTGATTGTTTTTGACCAATCGCAACGTAAACACATTTAATGCCAGAGCTTTTCTGAGCGATGATCGCATCGATCGCCATTGCTGTTTTACCAGTTTGACGGTCACCAATAATCAACTCACGCTGACCACGACCCACAGGAATCATGGTATCAACTGATTTATAACCAGTTTGAACAGGTTCGTCGACAGACTGACGCCAAATTACACCTGGTGCTACTTTTTCAACAGCATCAGTAAGTTTTGCATCAATCGGGCCTTTACCATCAATTGGGTTACCCAAAGCGTCTACGACACGGCCAAGAAGTTCAGGACCAACCGGAACTTCTAATACACGACCTGTACAACGAGCTTTTTGACCTTCTTGAAGGCTTAGGTAGTTACCTAAAACAACGGCACCCACTGAATCCTGTTCTAGATTCAGTGCCATACCAAATAAGCCGCCGTCGAATTCGATCATTTCACCGTACATTGCATCTGCAAGACCGTGAATACGCACGATACCGTCAGATACCATGACGATGGTACCTTCATTCTTAGCGGTCGCGCTGGTGTCCAGATCGCTGATACGCTGTTTAATGAGCGCACTGATCTCGGATGGATTCAGTTGTTGCATTGCGCTATTCCTCAATCTTTTTTAAGTTCAGTCTTTTTGCTGTTAGGCAAGAAGACGAGTCCGCATTTTTTCAAGCTTGTTAAGCGCAGAGTCATCTATCACTTGGTCGCCTGCACGAATCACAACACCTGCGATGAGCGTTGGATCAACGTTCACAGTAACATGTACTGTTCTGTTAAAACGTTTTTCTAACGCATGAGCTAAAATATGCTCTTGTTTCGCATCCATTGGGAAAGCAGATTGAATCTCTACTTCCAACGTGTTGTTGTTCTGCGATTTAAGTAATTCATATTCTGCTGCGATTTCAGGTAACAATATTAAACGATCATTATCTGCAAGCAGTGTCAGAAAGTTCGACACCGATTGAGTTTGATCTTCACCTAGAATCTTAGCAAAAAGACCTACTTGCTCCGCAGGAGTCAGCTCAGGACGATTTAAATAAGCGGAAAATGCCTCATCTTGCACCGCAGCACTGAGCAGCTGTAACGCATTTGACCAAGAGTCAGTTGCATTCTGCTCAGATGCATAAGCAAATGCTGCCTTAGCGTATGGGCGTGCCAACGTCAAGAATTCAGCCATATTTCCCTCGCTTAAAGTTTAGCAGCCAGCTGAGTCAGCATGGCATTATGAGCTTCTGCGTCAACTTGTTGGTTCAGAATTTTCTCTGCACCATCAACTGCCAAGGCAGCAACTTGTTGACGTAATTCTTCGCGAGCAGCATTGATGTCTTGATCAACAGTTTCTTTCGCCTGTTGACGAATACGTTCACCTTCAGCCGCAGCTTGGGTACGCGCTTCTTCGATCAATTGCGCTGCACGACGGTTCGCTTGTTCAATCAATTGAGCCGCTTGTGCTTTTGCTGCGTCGATCTCTTGCTTCACTTGTGATTGTGCATCAGCAAGGTCAGCTTTCGCTTTTTCAGCAGCATTTAAGCCATCAGCAATTTTACGCTGACGCTCACTAATTGCATTGATTAATGGTGGCCAAACAAACTTCATACAGAATGCGACAAATACCGCAAATGCAATCGCTTGGCCAATCAATGTGAGGTTGATATTCATTTCGCTATTCCTCAATATGTGGATTTAGGAATTAAGCTATTAACCTACAAATGGATTAGCGAAGATGAAGAACAAGCCAATACCAACACCGATCATAGGCACAGCATCAAGAAGACCCGCGATTAAGAACATACGAGTTTGAAGTTGTGGAGCCAATTCTGGTTGACGAGCTACAGCTTCTAAGAAGCGGCCACCTAAAAGACCGAAACCAATCGCAGTACCTAAAGCACCGAAAGCGATCAAGATAGCAGATGCAATTGCAACTAGACCTAAAGTGAGTTCCATGAAAAATTCCTCAGAGGTTAGGTTATTACCAAATTAAACTAAAATTTAAGCCCAACCATCAACTGATGATCAGGCAATACCATTAATGCTTTTCGCTTGCCATGCTCAAGTAAACGATGGTCAGCATCATAAAGATAAATGCTTGCAACGTGATTACAAGAATGTGGAAAATAGCCCAAGGCACAGATAATGCCCACTGGATCCAGAACGGTAATAATGCGATCAAGATGAAGATCAACTCACCCGCATACATGTTACCGAACAGTCGAAGAGCCAACGAAACTGGACGAGCAAGGAAAGTTACTAATTCCAAAATTAAGTTCACTGGAATCAATAACGCTTTTGCAAATTTATTACTTGGGTTGAATGGGTTAAGTGCCAATTCACCGACGAAACCGCCGATCCCTTTCTCACGAACACTATAGAACAAGATCAATGCAAATACTGACAAGGACATACCTAGGGTAATGTTCGGGTCAGTAGTTGGTACGATCTTGAAGTAAACGTGGTGAGGGTCCATACCAAATACACTTGCACCAATCTGTTGAGCTAAATAAGGAATCCAGTCAACAGGGATTAAATCCATTAAGTTCATGAGGAAAATCCACACGAAAATGGTTAATGCCAATGGCGCAATTAAACGCGATTTGCCGTGGAAAGTATCACGAACACTTGAGTCCACAAACTCGATAATCATTTCAATTGCAGACTGGAATTTTGTTGGTACACCTGCATTTGCAGCTTTCGCAACGATCCAGAACATTAAGCAAAAAATGATGCCAAGTCCGATAGACCAACCCATTGAATCCAAGTGAATTGCAGTGAACCCCATCGATTGAGCTTCTTCAGCAGTCTCAGCTAACTTCCATGAGCCGTCTGGCATTTTGCCATAGGTCATATTGGTCAAGTGATGCTTGATATACTCGGTCGAAGTCAGGGCATGTTCTTCAGCAGCCATAAATCACACCTGGTCAATGTCAATCATTAAAAGAAGGGCAATGAATATTGCGAACTGCGAATATCTCACGCTACCCTCCAAAAATCTCAAAAAAGTGTCTTACACTTGTTTTTGCAGACGTGTCACCCAAAATGGCGCAACCCACGACATCGCTTGAACAAGGATAAATCCACCAAACAATGCAACCGGTGATAGTGGTTCAACATTGTTTAAAATTAAAATAAAACCCACGATCACAATTGCAAACTTGCCGAGTATTCCTCGATACATGTTGAGCATGACTTGTTTTGATGCTCTTGCGCCCGCCGTTCTAAACGACTGCCAAGCAAAATAACAGTGTGCTAACCAACAAACCGAAGCCCCAAGCACAGCACTCATCGCAGCAGTTATATCTTTCATCATCCATGCCAGCAAAGCTGCAATTGGAATCATACATGCTTGTAAGAAGACCAAAGCTTTTGCCAATCGTCGGTCAATCAATCGACTAGTCCGGCTCATTTTTTATCCACTCACAACATAACTGCTTGACAAGTTTTAATACGGATCGTTTCGAATCGCAGGCATTATAGAGTTACACCCCTGAACATGCAATCTTTTCTCGACCTAAGTCTGCTTTTTTCGTCACGCTATTTTCTGACGATAGAGTCAACGCTTTTTTAATTTTCTGATTAATTTTGGGCACTTAATACACATTTATCAGTTTTTGTAGCCAATTTCTTCCAAGCGGAGATAAAATTGTCCTCACCATTCATACTTTCATCCACAGTCTCAAAAATGACAGGATTCAGTCTTCGATACTGGCTACTGCTGGCTGAAATTTCAGCCAATAAACACATTTGTGTCTTAGGTCGACTGTCTTTTAAGTATTTAATTTGTGCAGCTGTTGGCGCAATATGTGGGTCATTGGTAAGTGCACCAGCAAACTTTAAATTCAATGCGCGTTCCAAGTATTGATAAGCATCATGGTATGACCAATAAGGTTTTGCTTTATTGCTTCCTTCATACTGTTGAGCAGCTTGTCGCATCTGTTGTGCGAAATCTCTAGCATTGGCTAAGTATTTGGCTTTATTTTCTGGGTACTGCTGTGAACGTAATGTCGCGATAAAAAAAGCAATACGTACTGCATTATTTGGTTCTAACCAAACATGACTGTCAATGGTATTTTCTAGTGACGCACCACGTAAATTACGTTGCGGTAATATCGTTAAGATCCCCATATCTAATAACGCAACGGCTTTACGATTTTGATGTAGCAATCTCTCTAATGGGGCTTCGTGTGCTTTACCAAGCCACACCACCAAAGAAGCCTCTTGAATTGCTTTGCGATGTGCTGGTGTGAGTTGCACATCATGCCCAGTTTGATCACTGAGTAAAAGAACAGGTGTTTCTATCCCATTGGTGACTTCTTTTGCAATCAAATAAATAGGATGCGTTGAAACGACTAAACTTTGTGTCCAGCCCCATGTGCTTAACATTGAAAATGAGACAAACAGAAAAAGGCGCAACATCACAACACTACTCAACTTAGCAAAGCATGTTATAATATAACAAAAGTTAAAAAATACCTATGTCTATTTTTATATTCATCACGCCAATGCTTGCTCAGGCGACTTATATAGTTAGTTCCAAATGAATTGCATGTTATGATATACGGTCCGTTGACACTTCATAGATACTAGGCATCCGTCATCTATAGCGTAAGGTATTTTGACAACAAGCTTATCCGTGATAGATCAACCGACTCAAGGCAAACAATGAGGTCCATTTATGAGTTCTTGCTCACATGAACATGACAACGCTTTACACGGTGTTCATGGTCATCATGATATTAAAGCTCGACTCGCAGAGGCAGAACTTTTATGTACTGCAGCTGGCGCTCGACTGACTCCTCTACGTAAAGAAGTCCTTGAACTGATATTAAATGCATCTGCACCTATGGGTGCTTATGACTTATTGGCAAAAATCAAAGGTCAAGCAGACCGCCCTGCTGCGCCGCCGACGGTATACAGAACATTGGATTTTTTATTAGAAAAGGGACTGATCCATCGTTTAACGTCTATTAATGCTTATATTCCGTGTTGCCACCCACGTGAAGGACATCAAGCTGCGTTTTTAATTTGTACTGAATGCCGCTCTGTCAAAGAGGCTTCCGCACAAGGGCTGCTTCAACAACTTGATCAACTTGCTCACTCTGATCAATTTTCAGCTCAACACAGCATCATTGAAATTTCGGGAAAATGTCATCAGTGCAGCAAATCGCAGTAAGCTCTCCCCTGATTCAGTTGGAAAATATCTCTGTCCAACGTGATGAGCGCGTTATTTTGAGAAATGTTGATTTTGCACTACAAGCAAAAGAAATTGTGACGCTGATTGGTCCGAATGGCGCTGGCAAGTCAACACTCATCAAAGTATTACTGGGCATCATGTCGCCCAATCAAGGCAAAGTTCACTTTGCTAAAAAACTTAAGATGGCCTATGTTCCACAGAAGTTCAATCCATCTGCCAGTCTACCGTTACGGGTTCAGGACTTACTCGATTTAGAAATTTGTGCAGCAAGTTTACGCCAAGAAATCATGGCGGATACAGGCATTCTTCAATTACAACATTCAAAAGTACAACAACTCTCTGGCGGTGAACGTCAACGCGTGTTACTGGCGCGTGCTTTATTGCGCCAACCTGATATTTTGGTGCTAGATGAGCCCATGCAAGGCTTAGACATCCAATCTGAAGCAGAGCTATATGAATATGTCCGCAGCTTGCCCGAGCGATATGGTTGTGCCGTACTGATGGTTTCACATGACTTACAATGGGTCATGCAAGGGACACATCGTGTTGTGTGTCTGAATAAACATATTTGCTGTAGCGGTTTGCCTGAAAGCATTCAACAACATCCTGAATACCAAGCTATTTTTGGGACGCAACGCATGTTCTATCAACACCATCATGATGATTGTGCACATAGCGATCATGTCGAACCATGTACACATGACCCACGCCCTCACATTCACCCTGAACCAAAGGTCTAAGCAATGATGGAATGGTTACAACTGCTGCTCCCTGCTTGGATTATGGGTACACTTCTGGTATTTCTAACCGCCCCTTTGGGCTGCTTGATGCTGTGGCGCAGAATGTCATTCTTCGCCGATACCATGGCACACGGCACCTTACTTGGTGTTGCTATTGCAGGCATTCTGAATTTACCTTTTTGGTTGGGCGTCGCGTGTTTAGCCGTCTTGCTGGTTGCTATTTTATGGATTTTGCATGATTCACGCCTACCCAATGATGCGCTGCTTGCTTTGTGCTCAGCCACCTTACTTTGTTCAGGTTTATTACTGATCCAACAAATTCCAAGCTTACGTCCAGAACTATTAAGCTACTTGTTTGGTGATTTACTCAGTGTTGAATGGGCTGAATTGCCAATCTTTGCTGTGGTGATTGCGGGCGCACTTATCGCGCTTTATCGCTCTTGGTCGGCACAGATTCAAATTGCGATCGACCCAGATGTTGCCATGAGTGAAGGCGTAAACGCACACTGGCAACGTTTGATTTTCATGTTACTACTAGCATTGTTTACCGTGCTGGCATTACGTGCAGTCGGTTCGTTACTGATGGGTGCCTTATTAGTCATCCCAGCGCTGAGCGCTCGCTTATTGGCACACTCCCCTAAACAAATGGTGATATGGGCATTTATATTGGCTCAATTTGGCATCACGGTTGGCCTATGGTCAAGTGCGGCATTAAACATTGCCACTGGCTTAAGTATTGTCTTATGTATGGCACTTTGTTTTGCGCTAATTTTCACAGCACAAAAATTAAAAAGTCGATCGCAATCAATTTAACCCTGTTTAGCTTGATTGCTGAATCGCACTAAGCAATAGTGCGGCACAACCAAACATCATCGCAAAGCCTCGATTTAAATACTTTTGTTGCCTAGGCGAACGCAATAATCTCAATACTTTTGAAGCCAAACCGGTATATCCCGCCATCACTATCAGATCAATCGCCACCATCGTTGACGCCATGATCAAATATTGCAGCCATTGTGGTCGAGATAAATCTAAAAACTGAGGCAACACCGCCAATAAAAACACAATTGCTTTGGGATTACTGATATTCACCACAAAACCATTGAGCATTAGATTTAAGGCCGATTTATGCTTTTGTTCATGTTCAATCTGAATCGTTTTAATCGGTGCAGTCCACTGTTGATATGCTAAATAGATCAGATAGCCCACCCCAAACCACTTCACCACTTGAAACGCCAATGGCGTCGTCGCAAAAAGCACCCCTACCCCAGCCGCAACAATCATGATTTGAATCAGCAGTGCAATCTGTAATCCAATCACATTCCAATACCCATGCTTAAACCCATAGTTCAAGCCATTGGACATCGAAGCAATTGCACCTGCACCCGGCGAAACACTAATCGCACAGCATGCCAACATAAAAGCAAACCAGACCTGTAAAGACATAATCAAAGAGCAAAATAAAAGTTGAATTATACCGTTTTATTGAGTGCAAGCAGTACTTTTTTTAGTCGATAAAAAATGAACAAAAAAATTGTTAAGTCCTGCTTAGATCAGGCACAATGACTCCTTTTTTTGCCGCCTTAAAAATGACTAAGGAGATCTTAATGGCTGCTCAATCTGTCATTCTTCCACTACCTTCTGATCATGCGCGTTTTATTGTTCTCCGTTTAAAAGATTTAACGATCGCTGAATTAAAACGACAAATTTCAGCGCTGCTTTTAACTCGTGATCGCTTGATCACCCAACACCCAGATGCTCAGATCAAAACTGCGATCGCCTTCGGTCCTGAACTTTGGTCCAAATTGTACCCACAAACACCTGATGGGTTTAAACAACTTGATCCTGAGCAAGGTGCTTTCAATATGCCTGTGGTGCCCGCAGATGTATTTATTCACATCGCAAGTGCACGGGCTGATTTATGCTTTGCAATGAGCCAATCGTTCTTTGCAGGTATTCAAGATAAAGTTGAAGTGCTCGATGAGCGTGCTTGCTTCCGCCAATTTGATGGTCGTGATTTAACTGGTTTTATTGACGGAACTGAAAATCCACAATTCCCCGATGATCGTGCCGAAGCAACATTGCTACCCGAATCCGCTGGTATCTTCCAAGAGGGTAGTTTTATTTTCGCACAACGTTATGTACACGATTTAGCGAAATGGCAACAACTGAAAGTCGATGCACAAGAACATGTGATTGGACGTACCAAGCTTGAATCAATTGAGCTAGATGACGAGATAAAACCTGAAAATGCGCATGTTGCTCGTACAGTAGTTGAGGATGATGAAGGTGAGGAAATGGAAATCTTGCGCCACAGCTTGCCTTATGGTGATGGAAAAGGTGAACAAGGCCTATTCTTTGTCGCGTATACCAACAATTTGAGTATTATTGACGCGATGCTAAAACGCATGTTTGGGACAGCAGGTGATGGTATTCATGACCGTTTACTGCACTTCACCACGGCTGTGGATGGTGCTTATTATTTTGCGCCAAGTGATGCATTGCTAGAACAAATTCTGGAAGATTAAAACCGCAAGGTGCTATGCCATTGGCTGGTGTAGCATCTTTATGAATGCCACCAAACAAAGCACTCAAAAAAGATTGATCGGAATATGTGAATTCCCTGCATAGACTCTCCCCTTAAGCCATCAAAATTTGCTATATTTAACGTTTTTCCGCGACATTTATTTCGGTAACTATGAATACGGCAATACAAGCAGCTCTTGATCATGCGGTACAATCCCTTCAACAACAAGGTGTACTCCCTTCAGATTGGACAAACACGAGCCATTTAACCCGTACCAAAGACCGAAGTCACGGAGACTTTGCTTCCAATATTGCCATGATCGGCTCTAAAGCGGCGGGCATGAAGCCACGTGATCTTGCTGAGAAGATTTTAGCAGCACTGCCTGAAGTCGTTGACATTAACAAAGCAGAAATCGCAGGTCCTGGTTTTATTAACTTCTTTTTAAATGCAGACCAACGCTTTGCTGTGCTCGATCAGATTCATGCACAAAAAGATCAATATGGTCGCAGCCAAGCCAATGCAGCCAAAAAAATTCAAGTCGAGTTTGTGTCTGCAAACCCAACCTCTAGCCTACATGTCGGGCATGGTCGTGGTGCAGCGTATGGTATGACGGTTGCAAACCTATTAGAAGCCACAGGTGCTCAAGTTGACCGTGAATACTATGTTAACGATGCAGGTCGTCAAATGGATATTTTGGCAACTTCAACCTATTTACGTTATTTAGAACTTACGGGTCAAACACTGGTCTTTCCTAAAAATGCTTATCAAGGCGATTATGTCAAAGAAATCGCACAAAGCATTATTGACCAAGATGGTGATGCGCATGTTCGCCCAGTCGCTGACATCTATAAAGATGTGCCAGAAGACGTTCAATACGCAGAAGAATTAGATGCTGAAGGCAACAAAGTTGTGCTTTCTGGTGATAAAGAAAAACATATCGATGGTTTAATCGCAAACTCACAACAACAGTTAGCTGAAGGCTACCGCGTTTTCCATCAAGCAGCATTACATGCCATTTTAGATGACATCAAAGATGATCTTGCTGACTTTGGCGTAACCTTTGATGAATGGTTTAGCGAAGCATCACTGGCCGACAAAATTGATGAAGCACTTGCAACCTTAGATCAACGTGGCTTCCTCTATGAAAAAGATGGCAACATCTGGTTTAAATCGACTGAATTTGGCGATGAAAAAGATCGTGTTGTAAAGCGTCGCAATGGTCAAACCACTTACTTTGCATCAGACATTGCCTACCACCTCAATAAATTACAACGTGGTTATACTGACCTGATTGATATTTGGGGTTCAGACCACCACGGTTATATCTCTCGTGTGAAAGCGGCGATTGATGCGATGGGTTATGACTCGAAGAAGTTAACTGTTCTTTTGGTTCAATTCGTCAGCTTATGGCGTGGTGGCGAGATGGTACAAATGTCATCTCGTTCAGGTCAGTTCGTGACTTTGCGTGATTTACGTAAGGAAGTTGGTAACGACGCTGCGCGTTTCTACTACGTGATGCGTAAATCTGAGCAGCACATTGACTTTGACTTAGACCTTGCGGTTTCACAAAGTAAAGACAATGCGGTGTATTACATTCAATATGCATATGCACGTGTAAACAGTATTGTGAATCGCGCTAAAGAAAAAGGCATTGCATTTGATGTGACATCTGCACGACAAGTTGCTGATTTGTTGACTTTAGATACTGAAACAGAAATTCTTGCGAAATTAGCGGCTTATCCTGAAGTTGTGGTACGAGCTGCGAATGTATGTGAGCCACATCAGATCGGTACTTATTTGAAAGATTTAGCTGCGCTATTCCATGGTTGGTATGCACAAGATGGTGTGAAGTTTGTAGATGAAACAAATATTTCATTATCACAAGCCCGTTTATTATTATCAATAAACGTACAGCAAGTGATTCGAAATGGTTTAACATTACTGGGTGTATCCGCTCCTGAGACAATGTAAGCAAATCAACGCTTTGCATGGTCGCAAGACCTTGCGCCATATATGGCTCATATGCTCGAGTAAGCTGTAACAAGCAAAGCAACACTCTTACACAAGAGTAAGTAAAATACAGTAAACAAAGCATTATTTTAAACATAATGCTTTGTTTCTCAAAAGATTCAAGCTAGAAATAACATAATAGAATCAAGAGGAATTTCAGGTGTTTGGAAAAACGCAACGTGGTGTATCTGAACGACCAAATAAGCCCAAAAAACCGCTTATTCCGAAATGGCTAGGCATGTTTGTCGCCATTCTAGCGATCCTATGTGCCGCAGTCATGTTGATGCTCTGGCAGCCATGGCAACCTGTCCCTACAAAAACTCAGGTGCCTGCTGAACACTATCAAGAAGAAAACACCAACAAAGATTATCGTTTCTACGACTTGTTGCCACAACAACAAGTGACTCCGATTCCACAACAAGCTGTGCCTGAAACCAAACAACAAGGCAATATTGTGATTATTGAATCACCTAGAGTCGAAACAACAGAAGATTCAGCCAATCTCACCGCAAGTGAGCAAACACCGCCTGCACCGACCACCTATATTCTACAAGTCCGTAGCTATCCTGATCCTGATAGCGCAGATGCGCGTCGTGCAGAAATTATTCTAAATGGATTGTCTGCCGATGTGGTGAGAACTGTTGAAAATGGTCAGACATGGTACCGCGTGTTTTCTGGTCCGTATGATAGCCAAGAAGCTGCTTTAGCTGCACAACAAACACTACAGCATAGTGGCATTGATTCGATTGTCATTAAACGCTAGTCACATGATTTTAAATAAAAAAGGAACGAAAAATCGTTCCTTTTTTGCATCTCAACCACTCATGCACATTCAGAATCTAAACTCTTTTGCTCTGTGCGTTGAAAGGCTGCACGCTCCTGAACACGTTGTACAAAAGCTTGAATATGCGGATATTTGCCATGTAATCGATTTTGAATAGCGATGAGTGGGAATGCCATCTGAATATCAGCAAAAGAAAAATCCCCTGCAAAATAATCATGTTCTGACAAATAATTCTCAAGATAAAGAATATGCTCTTTTACACGCGGGCGAACAAAACCGGCTTTAACACCATCTGTAATCTTCTGAGCAATTGGGCGAATCACCCACGGCACGTGTTTACTTACACTATTCATCACCAAAGTCATCACCAATAATGGCATCAGAGAGCCTTCTGCATAATGCATCCAATAAGCATATTGCATCTGATCTTTAGCACTTTGTGGTTTGAATCTTTGCTGTTCATCATACTTTTGTTGCAGATAATCCAAAATCACAGCAGATTCAACAATCACCTGTCCATCATCCACTAAAATTGGCGCTTTGCCCAATGGGTGAATCTGTTTTAGGCTTTCTGGCGCGGTATAACTGGACGACCTTTGATAATATTCAACATGGCAATCCAAACCCAGTTCTTCTAATGCCCACAATATACGAAATGAGCGCGAGCATTGTAGATAATGTAAGGTAATCATTTTTGTGCCTGCTTTTTTGCTGTGTGATTGCTGTTTTGATCCCTCTAACAATCACACTTAGAATTATGTTTTGCCCAAGCACAATAGCACTTTAGTCTTAAAGAATCACGGTCTCTATGTCTAAACTGCGTAACAAAGTTTTAGTCACTGGTGTTTTGCTACAGACATTGAGAAGCTTTTCTTTTAAGTCTTGTGAAATAGGTTGCGTAAAGATTACGCGGCGCTGTATTTTTTCCTGTTGTTCGCGATT
The DNA here is from genome assembly GCF_022549455.1 of Acinetobacter sp. NIPH 1852. Taxonomy (NCBI): domain Bacteria; kingdom Pseudomonadati; phylum Pseudomonadota; class Gammaproteobacteria; order Moraxellales; family Moraxellaceae; genus Acinetobacter; species Acinetobacter sp. NIPH 1852. The sequence continues at coordinate 43,169 of NZ_JAKZGG010000015.1, forward strand.
AGTATGAAAATCGACCTCAACTTGAAAATCACCCAACTCCATTTCCTTGTGTTTGGCATACATCCGCAAGGTAATCATGGTACATGATGCCAAACTCGCGGTGAGGAAATCATAAGGTGCGGGGCCAGTATCGTGTCCGCCAGCAGCTTCTGGCTTATCGGTGAGAAATTGATGTGTACCACTCGTCACCTCACCTTTCCACGGTGCTGCCAAAGTCTGTACTTTTGCACTTGCAATCACACTCATTTCGACGCCCTCATTTGATCAGGTAATACTGGTGCTTCTAAGCGTTTGCCTTGATAATCAGCAATCTCGCCAAAGCGTGCATCATGGTTAACCCAGTCTTGACGTGCTTGTTTCAAATCATCCATGGTACGTGCAACAAAATTCCACCACAGTAAAATAGGTGACTCAAAGGGTTCACCGCCAATCAATAACACACGATGACCTTTTGTCAGCTCCACTGATATTTCAGTTAAACCTTTTTCCAAGACCACCATATTGTCTATGTTTAGCTCATGACCATTGACGCAAGCCGTTCCCTCAAGTGCCATAAAGGCATATTCAAACTCTGGGTTTAACGGAATACGTGTTTTCGTATCGGCTTGGGCGGTGAGATCTACACCCACCAAAGGGGTATGCACTTTCACAGGTGATAACGTTTCTAAAAAGTCACCGACCAACACCGTAAACTCAACTTGGTCTTTGGTGACCACAGGCAATTCTGGATAATGTTCAAAGTTCGGTTCCATATCACGCTTATCATCTGGCAATGCAATCCAGAGCTGTGCCGCATGCATTTTGGTTTCAGTATCAGGGGCAACTTCAGTATGCGAAATCCCACGCCCTGCCGTCATTAAATTGACCTGTTTTGGGCGAATCAACTGTTTTGAACCCAGACTATCGGTATGCATCATGGTGCCTTCAATCATCCATGTAAATGTCTGCAAACCAATATGTGGATGTGGCCCCACATCTAAACCATCCCCTGCAGGGAACGTCACAGGCCCAGCATGATCAAGGAAACACCAAGCGCCGACTAAGCGTTTATGTCGACTTGGCAAAGCACGTTTAATCACGGTCCCCTTACCAATTTCAGCCGAACGAATTGTAAAATCTTGAATAAATTGATTGATATAAGTTTCGCAGTCTTTTGAATCAGAAATATCGTAATCGTTGTTATTGCTCATGATATCGCTCTCTTTTTTACCTATGCTATTGCAATGAGTTGTTTTATTGATCTTAACAATACACACATCAATCAATATAGTCTTTTAGTAATACGCAGAGTGTCATGAATGAGATAATCCATTTTTAGAGGGCACAAGAGAATACACAATGGGGTTAAGCGATTTCTATCTGCCCCACTTGATGATAAGCACGATTGAAATAAACTAAGCTTTGATCGTGCTGACTTTGTTGAATCGCAACAATAGGACAAATAAAAATAGTGTGCGTTCCGACTTGTTGAATTTGCTCAATCTCACAATCAAAACTCACCAAAGCATCATTTAAAACGGGTGCACCAGTTTCCAATTCTGTCCAAATCCCATGTTTAAATCGTTCTTCTGGACCTAACTTAGACGAAAATACTTTGGAAACATGCTCATGCTGCGCGCCTAACACATTCACGGTTAAAATTTTGTTTTCTACAAAATGAACATGTGAGCTAGACGCTTGATTCATACAGACCAACAATGTCGGCGGCGTATCTGTAACACTACACACGGCAGATGCAGTAAATCCATAACGACCAGATAAGCCTGCCGTAGTCACGACACTAATTGCACTGGTTAACAAAGACATTGCATTTCTAAAGTCTGTTGCTTCAATCATCACATTGTTCCTAAATTGCACCTTAGTTTTGAGATTTAGTGATACCAAGCTATTCCGTCACGCAAGCACTTCATCTTTATGGAGTGGGATGAGCAGTTTGATCATGAAAAAATCCAATCAAACTGCCTCATCCCTTTACACATACGATTTTGGTAAGTATTAAGCAGAAAGTTCTCTACGGATGATTTCAGCACCTGCACTTAAAGCATTGAGCTTGCCTCTTGCGACTTCACGCGCTAAAGGTGCCATGCCACAGTTCGTCGATGGATAGAGCTTGTCAGCATCAACAAACTGAAGCGCTTTGCGTAAGGTATCGGCAACTTGTTCAGGTGTTTCAACTTGATTCGTTGCCACATCGATCGCACCCACCATCACTTTCTTGCCTCGAATCAACTCAATCAGATCCATTGGCACACGTGAGTTTTGGCATTCTAACGAAACGATATCAATCTTGGATTTTTGCAGCTTTGGGAATGCTTCTTCATATTGACGCCACTCTGAACCGAGTGTCTTTTTCCAATCGGTATTGGCTTTGATGCCATAGCCATAGCAAATATGAACGGCAGTTTCACACTTAAGACCTTCGAGTGCTCTTTCTAAGGTGGCAACACCCCAATCATTCACTTCATCAAAGAAAACATTAAATGCTGGCTCATCAAACTGAATGATATCTACACCTGCGGCTTCTAACTCTCTCGCTTCTTGATTAAGAATTTTGGCAAATTCCCAAGCGAGTTTTTCACGGCTTTTGTAGTGACCATCATAAAGCGTATCAATCATGGTCATCGGACCAGGCAACGCCCATTTGATCGGTTGCTTGGTTTGCTGACGTAAAAATTTAGCATCTTCAACAAAAACAGGTTTTTGACGACTTACAGCACCCACAACTGACGGTACACTCGCATCATAACGATCACGGATTCGAACGGTTTCACGTTTTTCAAAATCTACACCGTCAAGGTGTTCAATAAAAGTGGTGACAAAATGCTGACGGGTTTGTTCACCATCGCTAACGATGTCAATGCCTGCATGCTGCTGTTCTTGCAACGACAAACGTAACGCATCTTGTTTGCCGTGAATCAGTTCTTCATCTTGCAACTTCCAAGGTGACCAAAGCTTTTCTGGTTCTGCAAGCCAAGATGGTTTTGGTAAGCTGCCAGCTGTTGAAGTCGGTAATAATATTTTCATCGTCAATCATCTTCTCAATATGAATAGTTAAACAGCAGCACAGTTTTGATCAGCATAGTTCTTCGCCCACTGCTCAAGAATCTTCTGATAGGGTTTGATGAACTGCTCTTCAACGAATTTGCCTTGTTCAATCGCCAATCGGCTACGCTCTTCTCGGTCATACACAATGCGAGTAAGTGAATAATCTTGGTTCTTCAAACTCGGTTGATAAGATGTTCCTGCCGCAGCGTTAGCATTGTAAATCTCAGGACGATAAATCTTTTGGAAGCTTTCCATGGTACTGATCGTGCTGATCAACTCAAGATTGGTGTAATCACTTAACAAATCACCAGAGAAATAGAAAGCCAAAGGTGCAACACTATTTGGCGGCATAAAGTAGCGAACTTTTAAGCCCATTTTTTGGAAATACTCATCAGTTAAAGAGTATTCATCTTGCAGGTATTCGACACCCAAAACTGGATGTTGATTATCACTACGGCGATAAACTTTACTGCTTGAAACACTGAGGCAGATCACAGGCTGTTTTTTGAAGTTTGCTTTGTAAGTATCAGAACTAATAAAGCTCTTAAATAAGTTGCCGTGTAGATCACCAAAGTTTTCTGGTGTTTTAAATTCAGACTGATTTTTATTATGATCAAGCAATACCACACTAAAATCATAATCACGTACGTAAGAAGAAAAATTATTCCCGACAATGCCTTCAATGCGCTGATTGGTTTTTTTATCAACGATATTGGTTTTCAATATTTCAATCAAAGGCAGTGCATTTGTATTGCTTTCAGCATCAATTTTCATTTCAACGGAAATAATTTCAAGTTCGACAGAATAGCGATCGCTATTTGGGTTATCCCAATGTGCCAAAGTATTGAAACGATTGTCGATCATTTTTAAAGTATTGCGTAAATTTTCTTGACGACTTTCGCCTCTAGCCAAATTCGCAAAGTTGGTGGTAATGCGAGTATTGTCTGAAGGGCGATAGTCTTCATCGAAACGAATACTCTTAAGCGTAAATTTAAATTCTTTACTCATTGATCTGACACCCTAATTTCCGTGATAAATCTAATTTCTTTATGATGTGATTTATACCCGATTCACAACATGAATAAAAATGATTTAGTTTCATAGAAAAGTGAGTGAAATTCATCTTTATGAATTTATTATTTATTAACAATATCTTGTGTAAATGTAGAGCCGCTTAGATTTGTGATCAAGGGTATAATTAAACAGGTTTCATGTTTGAAGTGATGGGGCTGATCTTTTTTTGTTTTGTGAATCTAAGAATAATAAAAAGACGCTTTTGGCGTCTTTAAAAGTTATCTTCATCAAACCGGTCTTGATCTATTTTATAAATTTGAAAACTTCGTTCTATTTGCACCCCTAACCCAAACTCGATCATCAATGAGGTTAATTTGTCACCATCAATTAACACAATTCCTGATTTCTTAGCTGATTCAACTGCTTCCTTACTAAAATTTGATGTGGTAATGAATACACCTTTCTTAGCAACCTGATCTGTCAAAGCACCTTTAAATTGTTGAATATCAGGTCGACCGACTGTATTTCCCCAACGCTTCGCCTGTATATAGATTTTATCTAATCCCAAACGATCTTCACTGATGATTCCATCAATACCACCATCACTTGTTTTACCTATTGCTTGTGCCGCATCTTGATGTGAACCGCCATAACCCATAGCAACAAGCAAATCTACAACTAATCGTTCAAAAAATGAAGGATGCTTTGCTTTTACAAGATTCAGCAAATCATCTTTCAAACTGGATAATAAAATTTCATTTATTCTTTGAAGTGACTCTTCGGGCGTTTCTAAATCAGATTTTCCTAACATAGAGGTGATTTGTTTATCGCCTTTAATATTTGGCGGCATTTTAAAATTACGGAAGCTTTCATATTGCATTAAAAAATCATTATCTATTTTATTTAATAACTCTAAATTTAACTTCTTAGCTTCCTCAGATAATTCACACAGTCCCCAATCTGGTTGAAAAATTAATCCTGCCTTAACTAAATATGTTTTCGCCCAGCCAACACGATCATAAAAAACCGTTCTTTTACCACTAGGAATCATCTTACTTAATTCTTCTGCCGTTAAATTTGACTGTTCAGCCAATAATTTTCCAGCATGACTAATTTGGATCGGTTGACTTTGTTTTTTTAAAACCTTTAATAACGGTAGCATCAATTCTTGATGGTTAGGTAAAGCCATACTTTTTCTCTTATAAATTTAATCTTTATCAATTATAAATCAAAAAAAGAGCACCTAAGCGCTCTTTTTTAAAGGTAATTTTATCTCGATGCGAAGATAGCTCTTAGCATAAAACTGGCATGAAGCGTTGCTTCATGAAACCCCGTACTGCCTCAGGCGTAGCCTTTAGCGTAAATTTGGCTAAAAGCTATCGCTTTTAGAAAGCTCAAATTTACTCCCATTCAATCGTTGCTGGTGGCTTAGATGACACGTCGTACACAACACGTGAAACATCTTTGATTTCGTTCATGATACGTGTTGAGATTTTATCAACCAAGTCATACGGTAAATGAGCAAAACGCGCTGTCATAAAGTCAACGGTTTCAACCGCACGAAGTGCAATTACCCATGCATAACGACGACCATCACCTACCACACCAACTGATTTTACAGGTTGGAATACCGCGAATGCTTGAGCAGTCTTGTCATACCAACCACTTGCACGAAGCTCTTGCATAAAGATGTCATCGGCAAGACGTAGAATATCTGCATATTCTTTTTTCACTTCACCCAAGATACGCACGCCCAAACCTGGACCTGGGAATGGATGACGATAAATCATGCTGTGTGGCAAACCAATGGTGGTTCCCAATTTACGTACTTCATCTTTGAACAAGTCACGTAATGGCTCAACCAATTCAAACTCTAAATCATCAGGTAAACCACCAACATTGTGGTGTGATTTAATGACGTGTGCTTTACCTTGTTTGCTCGCAGCAGATTCAATAACATCTGGGTAAATCGTACCTTGCGCCAAGAATTTCACGCCATCCAATTTACGCGCTTCTTCAGCGAAGACGGCAATAAATTCACGACCAATGATTTTACGTTTTTTCTCAGGATCAACTTCACCAGCCAATGCAGATAAGAAACGCTGTTCCGCATCGGCACGAATGACTCGAATCCCCATGTTTTCTGCGAACATTTGCATCACTTGATCACCTTCGTTTAAACGAAGCAGACCATTGTCTACAAATACGCAAGTTAATTGATCGCCAATCGCTTTGTGCAACAATGCAGCCACGACAGATGAATCGACACCACCAGATAAACCTAACAGAACTTTTTCATTACCAATTTGTTGGCGTAGTTGTTCGATACGCAAATCAATGATGTGTTCAGGTGTCCACAAACCACGGCAACCACAAATCTTGTGCACAAAGTTAGAAAGTAACTCAGCACCTTTAGCAGTATGCGTGACTTCAGGGTGGAACTGCACACCATAAAAACGGCGTGTTTCATCACTCACTGCAGCAAATGGACAGCTCGGCGTACTTGCTGTGACTTGGAAACCTTCAGGAATCGCACCGACTTTATCGCCATGGCTCATCCATACATGCAGTTGGTTTTCACGATCTTGCAAATGACCAATTAACTGATCACGCACCACAATATCAACTTCAGCATAGCCAAACTCATGAACTGTACCAGCTTCTACTTTTCCGCCCAGTTGTTCAGACATGGTTTGCAAACCATAGCAAATACCCAAAACTGGCACACCCAGCTCAAATACAACTTGAGGTGCACGTGGACTACCTTCTTGATGTACGCTTTCAGGGCCACCTGATAAAATAATCCCGTTTGGATTGAATGCACGAATGTCTTCTTCAGACATATCGAAGGCATACATTTCAGAGTAGACACCTGCTTCACGCACACGTCGTGCAATCAGCTGGCTATATTGAGAGCCGAAATCCAAGATAAGGATACGATCTTCAGTAATTTGAGTATTGGTCGTCATAGCTAAACATAAAAGCAAATGAAATAAGCGCCCTATTCTAACATTTTTCATGCTTTGGCGCACCGCAATTCATCACCTATCTTATTTTTTAGCGCTACTCATCAACGGCCGCTAATATTTAAATTAAATTTTTGCTGCACAACATCGAAAAAGAGAGCTAAATCAACAATTCTTGCCAATTCTGCTCAACACAAAGCAAAAATTGGTGCTAATATGATGAAGCGAAAATTTGCATTACCATGGAAAGGTATTCAATCGACGCCATCGTTTGCTTATTTTTTTGCGATTTCGATGTCCTTGAAAAAGGAAAACTAACAAAAGGGGACTCAAAGCCTAATACATACATGTATAGGCGAATCATCAACATCTATCCTCAAATATTTAACTCTTTATCTATGGCTTGCCCGATCACGAGCAACAATTAGGACTTGAAGGACCAATAAAATAATGTTTCAAGAAATGATTGCGGATTTTCAACAGAATTTCTGGTTATATATTTCCATCCCGTTTATTAGTGGCTTTATTGGTTATATAACCAAAGTCATTGCGGTTCAAATGATGTTCGGGCCACTTGAATTTAAAGGGCTTAGATTATTTGGCTTACCGCTGGGATGGCAAGGAATTGTACCCCGTAAAGCAGAAAAGATGGCAACCACAGCCGTAGAGCTGATGACCTCGAAGCTAATTAAACCTGAAGAAATTTTTGCCAGACTCGACCCAAAGCGTATCGCCCAAGAAATTGAAAAACCATTAATGGCGGCCGCAGAGGACATTACCCGTGAAGTAGCTCAACAGTATCAACCCGGCTTGTGGGAAGGTATGCCAGAGTTTGCACGTCAGAGATTGATTAAGCGAGTTCAAGCCAAAGCGCCTGAAATTGTTGAACATATCATGGGTGAAGTACAAAAAGATGTCACTAAGTACTTCGATATTAAGCACATGGTGGTCAACAATCTGCTTAAAGACAAACGCTTACTCAACGAAATCTTTAAAAAAGTCGGCAAACAAGAATTCAAATTCTTTAGTAATGTCGGCTTTATTTTTGGTTTCGGGATTGGTGTAATTCAGATGGTATGCTGGGTTGTGACCCAAGGTCAGTATCCATGGATGCTCCCATTATTTGGTGGTTTTGTCGGCTTTTTCAGTGACTGGATTGCTTTACAAATGATGTTTAGACCACTGCACCCGAAAAAAGTTATGGGTTTTACATTCCAAGGGCTTTTCATTAAGCGCCAAAATGAAGTCGCAGCCGATTACGCCGCTTTAATTTCAAAGCAGTTACTCACTTCTCGCAACATGATGGAAGAGCTTTTTTCTGGTACACACTCAGATAAAGTCATTGATCTGGTCAGTCGACATGTCAAACAAGAAATTGACTTACAAGCAGGCGTGGTTCGCCCTCTCGTGGTCTATGCGATTGGCGGTGAGAAGTATCAAAATATCAAAACAGAAGTAACTGAACGTATTTTGCAACAACTACCAGAAACAATGCGTTATGTAGAATCTTATGCTGAAGATGCAATGGATGTCCGCAATACGCTGGTCAAACGCATGCAACGACTCAGTCCTGAAGAATTTGAAGGTATGCTACGCCCCGCATTTAAAGAAGATGAATGGTCATTGATCATCGTGGGTGCGGTACTTGGTTTTATGGTGGGCGAGATGCAAATTCTCTTTATGCTCTAAATTTTTCCCAATCAAAAAAGGAAGCGCTCGCTTCCTTTTTTTATTTTTAATCAGTGCTGATGTTTCTCAATGCTAATCACTTCTATATCAGTCGGCTTATAACGATGGGTATCCACCTCACCCACGAGTCGTACATGATCACCGACCTTTAATCCTGCTTGACGCCAAATATCATCATCAATTTCAACACCAATCGTACCACTGGCATCTTTGAACTCATAGTGATCACTTTTGAGATGTTTAGTAATTTGACCCGTCAAGGTAACGCCTGTTTCATCTGCCATTTTTGCTGCCTGACTCACTGTCACGACATTCTTAGCGGCTTCTTGTACCAACACATGATCATCTTTACCTGCCCAAGCACCTGAAGACAATCCCAGTACAATCAAAAGCCCACAACTCACCATCATTCTTTTCATTTCAAATCCCGCTGTGTTTAACATCTTATGATCTAAGCAGAAATTTCGACTTTTGTTTGTAATCATCGGTAAAATTTATAGGTAAAAAAATAACCCTCACTGGTTTAAGTGAAGGTTATTTGCATCGATGATTATTTTTCAATGGCATGATCAAGACTAAAACGACCTGCGCCATGCAGCATCAGATAAAATAGACCGCCTGACATCGCTAAATTCTTCATAAAGTTAATTTGTTGTGCTTGATCATCGGCAGCATGAAAAAGAAATGCGGTCAAAATACTAAAGATCGCTAGGCCAAATGCAGCAAAACGTGCTTGGAAACCAAATAACAGTGCTAAACCACCACCAAGTTCAACCAAAATAGTCAGCGGCAACAATGCAGCAGGCACACCCATGGCTTCCATATAACCTGCGGTAGCACCATAGGCGGTAAGTTTCCCCCAACCTGCAAGAATAAAAATGAGCGCCATTAGAATACGAGCAATTAGCGCAACTGTGCTTTCTACACCAGACTGCGTTACGATATTTTTTACAACAACATTCGGATTTAACATGTTTTATTCCATGTGATTTTTTAAGATAAGAACAGTTTATGTATCTTTTATTTTGCAATAAACACTATATTTGTTCACGCATCGTTCTGTATTTGAAACAATGAGGGCTTTTTCATCTTGCGTAACCTCGTCTGTGACTCAAGTAAAGTTACCAATTAATTTGCTTTTTATACTGACATTCCACACATGCACTGTTAGGATTTAGCTCAAATTTATAGTGTTAACATTTTCATGGAACTCATTGATTTTATTCTGCACGTTGACGAGCACCTTTTAGAGTTTATCACCAATTATGGCGTATGGATCTATGCCATTTTGTTTCTCATTATTTTTGTCGAAACTGGCTTTGTAGTTATGCCATTTCTACCGGGTGATAGTTTACTTTTTGCAGCCGGTGCACTTGCCGCTTCAACAGGTGTCATGGATCCATGGGTATTAGGTGTGTTGCTGTTTATTGCGGCTGTATTAGGCGATACCGTCAATTATCATATTGGTCACTATATCGGCCCGCGTGTATTTGAAACTAATTCGCGTTTTATCAATAAACAGCACTTGTTTAAAACGCAGCAGTTTTTTGAACGTCACGGCGGAAAAACCATTATATTTGCCCGATTTATTCCATTCGCACGCACCTTTGCGCCCTTTGTTGCTGGTGCGGGTAGCATGAACTATAAATACTTCCTCACCTACAACGTCATAGGCGCTTTCTGCTGGATTTCCTCATTTATTACATTGGGTTATCTATTTGGTAACATGCCAATTGTGAAAGACAATTTCACCTTTTTGATTTTCGGCATCATTATTCTCAGTATTTTACCGGGTATTATCGGTTTTATTCGTCAAAGAATGAATCGTCGCAAAGCCTAGCCAGCTCTGCTACTACTTGAGTTTAAAAGAAACGAAATACCATCGGTAGCATACAAATCAGCAATAACATCGCCGATCCTTTATATAAATGGTCGGCTTTAATTCCAGCCAAACTTCCCGCCAACAAAGCACGTCCAAAGACCATCCAGAAAATAGAAACTGGAATCAATATCAACGTAAAAATCGTAAATACTAAAGCCGCATTTTGGACCGAATTCCATGTCTCAAGCGGAAAAATTCCTGCTGCCAACAGCACCGTTTTTGGGTTTTTTAAGGTCGATATAAATAACTGTGTCTTGCGTATATGTTGATGATGTTGAGAATGTTTTTGTAGATGAGAGCTTTTCCAAAGATGGAATGCCATCCAAAGCACGTAGAGTAAACCACCAACATGGAGAATCACCCCCAGCGCGGGCCAAATAGGTTCAAAAAGATGGATAAACAATGCCCATAAACTCACACCATATATATAGCCTAACCATTCTATAGGGATAAACGCGAGTGTTTTAGGTACACCTTGTTGGTGTGTTGCACTGGCAAGCATAGCATTGGTTGGACCGGGAATAAGTAACACCGCCAACATTGCCAAAACAAAAAACCAACTCTCTATCATATATATACCGAATGACTGTTCGTGGTCGCCACCTTAAACGAATTTAGGGGGAATAGACAAGTTTTAAGCGACTGCCTGAATAGACAAGATGAAGATAATAGCACGGGAAATAAATACAAATTATTGATTTTTATAATTTTCACTTGAAACATTTTGCTAAGATTTAGTTTTTATTGCCGTAGCGAACTACGGCAATAATCGCTAAAAACTATGATTTCGGTCGTGGTTTCACAATAATTGGACAGCCTTTAAACTGTGCTGCTTGCACAATTGCATCTTGCTGACCTAAAACTTTTGCGAGCTCAGTATTTTTGGTATTCATCGACTGGCCCATATTCACAGAAACTGATGGACCAAAGCCCCAACCGCTTTTGCCTCCCCAGCCACCACCAAGTCCCACGCCAACTCCGACACCAGTTCGTTTCGGCGTCTGTACACCATTGTCAATATAATGCTGAATACGGTTGTATTCCGCTTGTAGTTGTTGACAGTTTAAAGCTTGGTATTGTGTTGGCGAGACATAAGCGGGTTTAACCGTTGATGCACAAGCACCCAATAGCATACTCGCTGCCAAAACAGGCATCCAATATAAGCGTTTCATAACGTTCTCTTATTGCTTTGATTCAATCTCATTGAACAAGGTGACATAAGCAAGCGTCAACTTATGTTCAGATGCCAAATGAATCAAGGGTAGATTCTTTTGATGTGATTCTTTCATCAATACAGATGGGGGCAGCATGCTTGCTAACACAGGTAAACCTTCATCTTTTAACTGTTGAACCACTTCGCGCGGTAATTTTGCTTGAGCTTGGAATTGATTGACCACGATTCCTTCAATCTCCAAGCGATCATTATGATCATCTTGGGTTTCGAGCACATTTTCAATCAAAGTTTGTAACGCACGTTTTGAAAATACATCACAATCAAATGGAATCAACACACGTTGTGCTGAAATCAGCGCGGATAATGTAAAGAAATTAAATGCAGGAGGCGTATCAATATAAATACGGTCATAACGTGAACTTAACACCTGAATCGAATCACGTAACTTATAAATTTTATGCTTACTTTCCAAAGCATGTTCAAGCGCACCTAAACTTGGACTGGCAGGAATCACATCCAAATTTTCAAAAGATGTGCGATGAACATAACTGTCCAAACCTTTGCTGCGAGGCGCTTTAAGAATTGAGCCGATCGCATTGCCGATCAAGCCCTTTTGCTGTGTTGTCGCTAAAATATCGTCAAAGAAATTTTCAATGTTTGGCTCTAATGCGGCTTTGTCCGCAGAATATGTCGCATCTTCACCTAAAAGGTATTGGCTTGAATTTGCTTGTGGATCTAGATCAATCACCAAGGTTCTAAATCCTTGTTTAGCGCTAATCGCGGCTAAATTTACAGTGATACTTGACTTCCCCACACCACCTTTTTGGTTAAATACCACACGAGTTAACATGATTTCCCTCTACACGATTTTTTTTCAAATTGCACACAGTTTAACCTAGTGCCCCAACAATTACTAAAACAATGTCAGACAATTACCCAAAAACAGGCTTCATCATCACCAAGCCAAGAATCCCCACCAATGCAACTGCACCGATCAAAACACCGACGCGACGCTGCACCAATAAAATGCTGCTATCCTCTCGATACGTTTTAAGCATAGACGACCAAAGTACAAAAAATAGAATCACTTTGGCATAGAACCAAGACTGTATTTCAAAGTTATTCATCACCAGTAATATTGCGCCAGTAATGATGATCAGCGTCAGTGACAAGTGTTGTAAACCCACAAAACCTTTACGTACTTTAGGGCTAGGTTGTTGCTGTTGTGTCCCTACAAATAACGTTGCGGCGCGTGCAACAAAGACCAAAATCAACAGACTGACTGCTGACATATGAATAATCTTGGTGATTAAATGTGCATCCATAATCTATCCTTAAGGTTTTGGTGCATGTGCACATTCAGGGCTTGCGGGCGCTTGACCTTGCCACTCACTTGGCACATAGGCGTGAATGGCTAAAGCATGAATCTGTCCTGGACTCATCAGCTCAGCGGCAACTGCATAAATTTTTTGGTGGCGTTGTACCAAACGTAAGCCTTGGAACGCATCACTGACCACGATCACTTTAAAATGTGATTCTTTCCCAGGAAAATAACCACCATGTCCTGCCGACTCATTGATCACTTCAAGGTGGCTCGGAGCGAGGGTTTGTAAACGTTCAATCAACTGTTGTTCTAATTTCATCAGTCACTCTGTAGGTTCAGATTGAGGTAGTCCACTAGTATACATGAGCGTACCTTGAGTAAAACGCTTATACAAAATTTCGCTTTTTGCCTTTTAAAAGCATAGAAGTGCTTTTATTTTATGCAATTAATCATTTTCTTTGCATAAAATTATTGACCCTATTTTTGCATAATGTATTATACACGGCATGCGGGAATAGCTCAGTTGGTAGAGCATAACCTTGCCAAGGTTGGGGTCGGGAGTTCGAGTCTCCTTTCCCGCTCAAATTTTTTAGTGTAAGTTTTAGAAAAAACTGCTCAATAAGCGGGAATAGCTCAGTTGGTAGAGCATAACCTTGCCAAGGTTGGGGTCGGGAGTTCGAGTCTCCTTTCCCGCTCCAGATTCAAAAAAAGCCCTAGTCGAAAGATTAGGGCTTTTTTCTTATCTTTTAAGCAAGATTGCCAGCTAGCCTTAATTGCATTTTAAAGCCGACTAACTTTTCATATTCGTAGATCTCTTCCAGAATGATAAAGTTTTTACGCTCATAAAATTTTTTCGCAGTGAGTGTAGATTCAAGCGTAATTTTATCGAGTTGGTGAGAAAGAGAAATGATGAAATCAATCATTGCACTTCCGATGCCATCGCCTTGATAATCAGGCAGAACATAATTTAGAAGGATGACTCCACCTTTAGACATCAAAATAAAACCTACAATCTTATTGCCCTTTTTATACACATACGAATAAGAGCTGTTTATCCAGTGAATGATATTTTCTTCAGTTTTATTTGATAACCATTCATCAATAACATTTTGATTACCTTGATGATCTAGAGAGCAGGACACTATACTTTTTTTGATAACATTTAAGATTACTTTTGCATCTTGCTGTTGAGCAATTTCAATCATATTCAAACCTCAAAACAACGATTAGCAATAAATGGTAGTTCTATAGATTATCATCTAGCATAATTTATGTCCGTGACTATAGCTAAAGTTAGATTGGGTGTTCGAGTCTTCTTTCCCGCTCCAGATTCAAGAAAAGCCCTAGTCGAAAGATTAGGGCTTTTTTCTGTCTATACATCTATTCGCTATGATTGTTCAGTGATTTTGGTTTTCAAATCTAAATCTTCTGATTGCATATACGCACCATCCGCTCGATAAACTCGATCTCGTGGCATAAAGGTAGTGGCGACAATCGCCACCAGCGCCATCGAGCCAATATAAATCATAATCAGATAAGGATTCCCACCTCCGACGCTCAATAATTTAGTGGCGATTAATGGTGCGATTCCCCCACCCAATACGCCTGCTAATTGCACTGAGATCGAGATACCACTGTAACGAATTTCAGCAGGGAACTGACGTGCAAATAGTTGTGCTTGTGGTGCGTACATAATTGGGAAAACCACACCGATTGCCAAAACAATTGCAGTCCAGACCAATACAGGATCTTTGGTGTTTAACATACTAAAGAATGGATAGCTAAACAGTGCCAACACACATAAGCCAAACATAAACATATTGCGCTGACCAACTTTATCTGACAGATGTCCACACAGCGGTGTCATAAACAAAATTACCGCTGCACCACAGATGGTGGCAAATAAAATATCTTGTCGTGGAATCCCCAATTGGGCCGTGGTATATGCCAAAGTAAAAGTGGAGGCAATATAGAACCATGCATTTTCGGCCGCACGTGCCACGATAATAGTAATGAGTTGTTTAGGATGACGCTTAAACACTTGTAATGCAGGGACTTTGACTTGTTCGGCTTGCTGTTTTACTTTTTCAAAGTCAGGTGATTCAGGCACTTTGACACGGATATACCACCCCACACCGAGTAAAACAATGCTCGCTAGGAAAGGAATACGCCACCCCCAACTAAACAATGCTTGTTCAGGAAGCAAGGACACAAGCCCAAGTGCAATTGAGGCCAGCATCAAACCACCACCTGTACTGGCTTGAGGCAAACTGCCCCAAAAACCCTTTTTGCCTTCAGGTGCATGTTCAACTGCCATGAGTACAGCTCCGCCCCACTCGCCACCCATCGCCATACCTTGAACAAAGCGTAAGATCACCAAGCAAACCGCAGCCCAATAGCCTATTGTTTCATAAGTCGGTAACAGCCCGATCAGAATCGTTGGAATACCCATGAGCATCAGGGTCAGTAACAACATGGATTTACGACCGATCTTGTCACCAAAATGTCCAAATACTAAACCACCTAACGGTCGTCCAATGAAACCAACCGCATAAGTACCAAATGCAGCCAACACACCTGTCAGTGGATCAAGATTTGGGAAAAATAACTTATTAAAAATCAGCGCTGCTGCCGCGCCATAGATAAAAAAGTCATACCACTCAATGGTGGTGCCGACCATGCTAGAAATCCCTGCCAATCGATGTGACGACTTTTTAGGGGCTGAACCGTTTCCATTTACTGTTTGCATCACAATTTTCCTTTCTTGGATCTTCTTGTTTTTGCGTTTTGATGCTTATGGGCAACCCTGACCATAAGCATTTCAAATCCCGCTGTCTTTCTGTGCGCTTTTTTATTTTTTTATAATGTGTTTAGCTAAGTTTTTCTAAAATTTGCTCCAGTTCAGGGTTGGCTTTCTTCCATTGAGGTTGTTTGTCTTTATCAACAATCAGCGCACGTACCCCTTCAATAAAGTCGCCATGCTCAAACCAAATATCCTGCAAATCACGCTCAAGTTGCATACATTGCTCTAATGAAAGCCCACGCCCTAAATGTTGCAGTTTTAAACTGGTTTGTTTGGCGACAAAAGAACGTTGTTGCAGAAGATGGAGCATTTTGTTTGCCCACGGTTGTAGCTGCTCGTCTTGTTCATTTGCAAGACTCTGTTCAATCTCATCCAAATGTTGAAAACCAAAATGTTTACGAATCGCTGCCGCCAATTGTTTTAATTCACTTTCAACAGGACGCGTAATAAAACGGCTGACAATTTGTTCTATGTGTTCTTTGCTCAAATCTGACGCATCGATCAGTGCATCTTGCAGCGCTTGTAACTTCTCGCTCGGTAAGTGATAGTCGATCAAATCCAGATAGAGTGCATCACTACTACTGATTTGCTCGCCCGTGATCGCCATATACACACCAATATCATCCAGTCTGGACAGGAAATGCGTTGCCCCAACATCTGGGAAAAAACCAATCGCTGTTTCAGGCATGGCAAAGCGTGATTTCTCACTACTCACAATAATGTGACAAGCTTGCGCTAAGCCAAAACCACCACCGAGTACATAACCATCCAACAGCACCATGACCGGTTTTTGGTAGTCACGGATGGTGGTGAGCATCTGATATTCGGCACTAAAATAGCCTTGATGATCAGTTGTTCCCTGTTTATAGCTGTCATACAGATAGCGAATATCGCCACCTGCACAAAAAGCTTTTGGGCTATTCGATTTGATCAAAACCGCTTGGATAGAAGCATCATCTCGCCAAAGTTCGAGTTGTGCTCGAACCCCATCAATCATTTCAAGAGACAAAGCATTGAGATGGGTCACTCGATCCAATGTGATCATGCCAAGACCAGCTTGTTGCTCAATCATTAAGTGATTTTCTTTGTTCATTTTGTTGATCTCTTATTGATTTTTAAAATTTGCCTGCCGCTTTTCAACAAAAGCTTGCATGCCTTCTTTCTGATCCGCAGTGGCAAAAATAGAATGGAACATGCGTCGTTCAAATCGTAAACCCTCGGTCAGATTGACTTCGAATGCACGATTAATGGTTTCTTTCAGCATCATATTGGCGGTAAGTGATCGTGCCGCAATTTGTTCTGCTGCTTGTAAGGTTTGTTCGAGTAGGTCTTCTTTGTTGAATACACGTGCAACTAAACCACTTAGCTCCGCTTCTACTGCACCCATTTGTCGTGCGGTGAGGCACATTTCCATCGCTTTGGCTTTACCAATCGCATGGGTTAAACGTTGTGTACCACCGATCCCCGGAATCACACCTAAAGTGACTTCAGGTAAGCCGAACTTGGCATTGTCAGCGCAGTAGATAAAGTCACACATCAGAGCCAACTCACAACCGCCACCCAAAGCATAACCACTGACAGCAGCAATCAAAGGTTTACGGCGTTGAGCAATACGATCTGCGAGATGGAAAAAATCATCAAAATAAATATCAGGAAAATTCAACTCTGCCATTTCCTTAATATCCGCACCTGCTGCAAAGGCTTTTTCAGAACCCGCTAACACGATACACCCAATCTCACGATCTTTTTCTAGTTGATCGAGGGCTTGATTCACTTCACTGATCAATTCACTGTTTAGGGCATTCAACGCTTTAGGACGATTGAGGGTAATTAACCCAACACCATTACGCTTTTCCAATAAAATAGTTTGCCACTGCATCATTCATTCCTTGTTTTGGTTTTATAGGCTACGTGCGATCACTAAACGCTGAATGTCGCTAGTGCCTTCATAAATCTGACAAATTCGTGCATCACGGTAGATACGCTCAATCGGAAAATCTTTGAGATAGCCATAACCACCAAAGACTTGTAGCGCATTTGAGCAAACGCGCTCCGTCATTTCCGAGGCAAACAGTTTCGCCATGGATGCTTCATTCAAACAGGGTTGGCCTGCTTCTTTCAGACGTGCAGCATAATGAACTAGTTGTCGTGCAGCTTCGATCTCTGTTGCCATACTAGCAAGACGAAAGGCAATCGCTTGATGCTCAAAAATCGGTTTGCCAAAAGTCAGACGTTCTTTGGCATAGCGCGTCGCTTCTTCTAGTGCCGCTCGTGCTAAACCCACCGCTTGTGCAGCAATACCAATACGACCACCTTCCAAGTTCGCGAGTGCAATTTTTAGACCCTCGCCTTCTTTACCCAACATCAAACTTTTGTGCACACGAACATCAGTCAAGGCGATCTGACAGGTATCCGAAGCATGTAAACCTAATTTCTCTTCGACACGAATGACTTCATAACCTGACGTATCGCGCGGTACTAAAAAGGCACTGATGCCTTTTTTGCCTGCACTCGGATCAGTAACCGCAAACACAATAATCACCCCTGCATTATGACCCGAGGTAATAAACTGTTTCGCACCATTGAGAATGTAATCATCGCCATCTTTGACCGCGCGGGTTTTAAGCGCAGCAGCATCCGAACCGGTATGTGGTTCAGTTAGAGCAAATGCACCTATCATTTCACCTTGTGCTAAGGGCTTCAAAAAGCGTTCCTTTTGCTCGTCATTGCCAAATTTTAAAATCGGCACACAACCGACCGAGTTGTGCACGCTCATAATAGTCGAGGTCGCGCCATCCGCAGCAGCGACTTCTTCCAGTGCCAACACGTAAGCAAGATTGCCAGTATCAGATCCTCCCCATTGCTCTGGTACTAACATGCCCATAAAGCCGAGCTGCCCCATTTGCGCCAAAGCGGTTTTGGGAAAGGTGCCGTCTCGATCCCAATCACTGGCATACGGTCTGATTTGTTCTTGGGCGAAGCTTTTCGCCATGTCACGAATGAGTAATTGTTCTTCGGTCAACTGCATATTTTCGTCCTTTAACCTGCTTTCGCTTGTTGTTTCGCAATTTCCTGATTACGTAATAAAAAGCGCTGAATTTTGCCACTTGGTGTTTTCGGCAGTTCTGTCACAAATTCAACCAGACGTGGATAGGCATGCGCAGAAAGACGTTTTTTCACAAACTGGCTCAGCTCTTCAATCAATGTATTTGAAGGCTGAATGCCTGCCGCTAAAATCACAAAGGCTTTGACCAATTCAGTCCGATCTGGATCAGGTACACCAACCACAGCAGCTTCGATCACCGCATCGTGTTCGAGCAATGCACTTTCGACATCGAATGGCCCAATGCGATAGCCTGATGTGGTGATCACATCATCACTACGCCCGACAAAACTCATACTGCCATCGGCATGTAATTCAGCAGTATCGCCTGTTAAATAGTAATGACCAACAAAAGGTGATTTCCGACTTTCTTTATAGCCGCCAAACCACATCATCGGTGATTGGCTGATATCCACTGCTAATATTCCGGCGGTGTCTGGTGGGAGTTCTTCGCCTTGTTCATTGACCACCGCAACCCGATAACCCGGACTTGGAAAACCTGCCGCACCTGCACGAATTTCATGACTTAGACCGTGATGGTTACACACCACCATACCCACTTCAGTTTGCCCATAATGATCATAAATCGGCGCATCAAGTACCTGTTTAAACCAACGAATCACTTCTGGATTGAGCGGCTCACCTGCACTACTCACCACACGAAATTGACCATTTAACACTGCCATTTGCGCTGGATCGGCCGCCATCATCATCCGATAGGCCGTTGGTGCACCTGCTAAGTTGCTGATCTGATAATCTTTGACGATTTGACACAGACTGTCGGTGCTAAAACCACCTTCATAAAACAAAGTTGCATGACCCAAGAATAATGGTCCAGTAATCGCGTAGTACAAACCATACGCCCAACCCGGATCAGCAATATTCCAAAAGGCATCGTCTTCAGTTAGACCAATCGCATCTAGCATATAACGACCAAATGCAATCAAAGCTTTTAGCGGCACTTCGAGGGGTTTTGCAGGTCCAGTTGTGCCTGAAGTAAACATGAGTAAGAACGGGTCTTGGATATTGCGCATGACCAATTCACATTGATCAGACTGCTGATTCAGCTCATTCCAAAAGTTAAAATCACCCACTGTAAGTGGTGTGCCTTCAGCATCAGCAACCGTCACAATCGCAGGACATTGCTCAATCTCATCCAGCTTGCTGCGGTTTGCTAAGTCCGTCACCACTAACTTACTTTGTGCTAGCTGTATACGATGTTCAATGGCTTTAGGGCCAAAAGCCGTAAACAGTGGTTGATATACGGCTCCAATTCGCCATGCGGCTAAAATCGTCACGATCAGTTCAGGCGTTCTTGGCAATAATCCCGAAATACGATCGCCTGCCTGTACACCTTGTGATTTTAAAAAGTTGGCAAATTGACTGGACCACTGTTGTAATTGAGCAAAGGTGTATTGCTCCTTGCGTCCATCTTTGCCTTGCCAATACAAAGCCACTTTTTCACCGTCTACATGTCGGTCACAACACTCATAACACGCATTGAGTGCATCTAATGAACCTGACAGCATTTTTTTAGCTGTGCTTTCTAAATCAAAAGCTTGTGCGACATCTTTATAATTTAACATCTCTATTCCCTCAGTCTGGATTTGTAGTTATTCACGACAGAGTTTCATGATTCAAAGCCATCCTATGGCTTCGTGCTTATAGCTTGGTACTTAGACTTCTTCTGGAAGGTACTGCTGGATAATGCTGGAGAAATCCAAATGCGCATTTCCACGCATACACATCTGCTGATATAGCTGCTGCACCATACCGCCTAACAAAATAGGCTGTTTGACCTGACCTGCCGCTTCGACCGCCAGACCTAAATCTTTCAGCATCAGTTGTGTCGCAAAACCATCTTGGTAGCCACGAGAAGCAGGTGCATTTTCATTGATATGTGGCCACGGGTTACAGATCTCTGAACTCCAGCAACGACCACTTGAGGTGTTCACCACACCTGCCAATGCTTGCGGATCAATGCCAAGTTTCGCACCCAATGCCATGCCCTCTGCCACAGCAGCCATTGAGATTCCAAGGATTAAGTTATTGCAAATCTTGGCAATTTGCCCCGCACCGACCTCGCCACAATGGATGACATTTTTACCCATATGGCTGAGCACAGGTTTGACTTCCTCAAAGGTCTGATCATTAGCACCCACCATAAAAGTTAGGGTGCCCGCTTGCGCACCAATAGTGCCACCCGACACAGGCGCATCACAGATGTGAATATTTTTACTTTGTGCAAGCGCGGCGATATCTTTGATAGTCTGTGGATCAATGGTACTGCTGTCTATACACAAAGCACCTGCTTTCAAGACCTCCAACACACCATCTTCACCGAGATAAACCTCTTTAACATGCTTTGCTGCTGGTAACATGGTGATCACCACATCTGCATGTTTAGCTGCGGCTTGTGGACTGTCACAAACGATGCCACCCGCGTCAGCGAAGTGCTGATTTGCCACGTCACTGAGGTCATAACCATAGACGGTAAGCCCTGCTTTGAGCAGGTTATGGGCCATTCTGCCGCCCATATTTCCGAGACCGATAAAGGCGATATTCATCCGTGATCCCCTTAACGTAAACTAATGGTGGTGTTTACACTGCCCACTTCGTGGCTGTCTTCGAACCAACGACTGGTAATGGTTTTGGTTTGGGTATAGAACTGTACAGCTTGCTTACCGTATGGTCCCAAATCGCCCAGTTTTGAACCACGCGAACCTGTAAAGCTAAAGAATGGCACAGGTACAGGAATTGGAATATTGATCCCAACTTGACCAATATCAATTAAGTTTTGGAAAGTCCGTGCTGTGGCACCACTTTGAGTAAATAAACCGACACCGTTGCCAAATGGATTGGCATTGATCAGCTCAATCGCTTGCTCCAAAGTGTCTACAGCAATAATTGCGAGCACTGGTCCAAAGATTTCTTCTTTGTAGATGCGCATGTCAGTGGTCACGCCATTAAAAATGGTCGCACCAACAAAGTTACCTGATTCATAACCTTTAACTTGCACATCACGACCATCGAGTAACAGCTCTGCGCCTTGCTCGACACCGCTATTAATCAAGTCAATCACGCGTGCTTTGGCGCGTTGAGAAATCACAGGACCAATGTCTGTATTCGGCTCATGCCCCGCATTCACGGTTAAAGTTTTGGCTTTTTCAACCAACTCTTGAACCCATTGCTTGCTCTCACCGACCATCACCGCAACCGATAGCGCCATACAACGCTGTCCTGCTGCACCGAAAGCCGCACCAACCAAGGCATTGAGGGTTTGTTCTTTGTTGGCATCTGGCATCACCACCACATGGTTTTTCGCACCCATCATCGATTGCACACGTTTGCCATGTTGTCCTGCGAGGTTATACACATGGGTACCCACCGCAGTTGAACCGACAAATGAAATCGCTTTAATATGATGATGCGTGCAGAGACGATCCACCACTTCTTTGCCGCCATGTACCACATTCAGTACACCTGCTGGCACACCGGCCTGAATCGCAAGTTCAACCAACATCATGGTGCTTAAAGGATCTTGTTCAGAGGGTTTCAATACAAAGGTATTGCCACAGACGATTGCCATTGGGAACATCCACAATGGAATCATGGCTGGGAAGTTAAATGGGGTAATACCTGCACAAACACCTAACGGTTGTTGCAAGGTATAAGTATCAACCCCACGCGCGACACCTTCGATGTACTCACCCATTTGCAGTGTACCGACGGAACACGCATGCTCAACCACTTCTAAGCCACGTTGAATATCACCTTCAGCATCCGCTAAAGTTTTACCCTGTTCAGCGGTAAGTACCTGTGCAATTTCTTTCATGTTGGCACGAATCAAATCTTGCAACTTGAGCATGATGCGCATACGTGCCTGAATCGGGGTTTGACGCCAAGTCGCAAAAGCATCTTGTGCAGCTTGAATGGCAGCATCCACTTCCTGAATCGTCGCAAAAGGCACACGACCAATTACCTCCTGAGTTGCAGGATTGACGATGTCTTGCCATTGCTGTGTTTCAGATTCGATGAATTGTCCGTTAATGAGTAATTTAGCGGTTTCCAATTCGATTTTTTGGATTGTATTCATAACCTCTCCATAGGCACTATTTTTATTGTGTTCAGATGTTCGAAAATAGCGATTCGTCGTATTTTCTTTTTTTAACCATTGGTTGAGACTAACAAACAAATCTTTGACCACCAATGCAAATTAATGCACGATTGGTGTGCAAATATGCACAAGGGATGCAATAACAATGAAAGTGGATTGGGATCATCTGCAATTTTTTTTGGTTCTGGCACGAACCAAGACCTTGACCAGTGCTGCACGTATCATTGGTGTCGAACACAGTACCGTGGCACGGCGTATTCAGGCTTTGGAACAAGCTTTAGGCACCACACTCTTTAAACGTGAAGCTACTGGCTATGAACTGACCTTTGAGGGTTTGGCGCTTGTTCCGCAGGTTGAACAAATGGAACAAGCGTTCTTACAAATCGAAAAACCACATCAACCGTTGCAAGGTCGTGTGCGAATTGGCACACCTGAAGGCTTTGGTACGGCATTCCTTGCACGTCTGTTAGCCGAGTTTTCGATTCGATATCCACTGCTGACCATTGACCTCATTCCTGTGCCGAAAATGATTAAGCTTTCACATCGTGAAGCCGATATCGTGGTATCGATTGAGCGCCCCACCTCTGGCCCTTATATCATCACGCGCTTATCAGATTACTGTTTAAAAATTTATGGCAGCAAAAATTATCTATCGCAAAACCCACCGATCCGTCGGCTGGAGGATTTAACCCAACATCGTTTTGTGAATTACATTGATGATCTGGTGTATAGCCCTGAATTGTATTGCCTAGAACGCTTACCCTTAAAACTGAATGCGAACTTTCGCAGCAGCAGTATTTTGGCGCAACAGATTGCGGTGAGTGCAGGTGCAGGGTTGGCGATTTTACCCAAATTTTTGGCAGACGACAAAGCTGAGCTTGAAGAAGTTTTAGAGCAACAGGTTCGCTTTAACCATACCTTTTGGATGCTGACTTTTGTTGATTTACAGCATGAACCACGAATTAAACTGGTTTGGGATTATTTGCGTAAACAAGCTGATCAATATCAGCATTTGCTCATTGATTAACGATTTAAATGGCAGATAAAAAAAGAGCCAATCCTTTAGGATCAGCTCTTTTAGGTATCGTTTGATACCTAAATTATGCCAACTCTCGTTGCAGTTTTCGCATCCGTGGTTTGTACACGAACTGGTAGGTCACAGCTAAAATCAGCAACCAAACTGGACTGACATAGAGTGCTTTTAAAGTATCTGGTTCAAGTGCCAAAATCACCAAGGCAAACAGCAAGAATGCAATCACCAGATAAGACATCCAAACCCCACCCGGCATTTTAAAATTCGATTGCAAGTGTAACTCAGGGCGTAATTTACGGTAGCGGATATAGCACACCATAATCAGGCTCCAAACACTGATAAATAAAATCACACACAGTGCGCTCGCCAAAGTAAAGGCTTCCAGCGTATTCGGTACAAAGTACTGTAGCACCGCACCGCCCATGATAAAAACACAAGAGAAAAATAAGCCATTGGCAGGTACGGCTTTTTTCGACAATCGCCCTAATGCCGCAGGCGCTTGACCATCTTTAGATAAACCAAACAACATCCGACTGGTCGAGAACACGCCACTATTCATGGATGACATCACCGAAGAGAGCACCACTAAATTCATAATAATCGCAGAGGTGACAATCCCTGCATTCATAAATAACTCCACGAATGGGCTTTTATCCGCACGGATACTGTCCCAAGGCGTGACCGCCATCACCACCAACAGTGCCAAGACATAGAACAAGATGATCCGAATCGGAATGGCATTAATGGCTTTCGGGAGGTTCTTATGCGGATCTTTGGTTTCAGCCGCAGTGGTTCCAACCAGCTCCACCCCAACAAAGGCAAACACCGCAATTTGGAACCCTGCTAAAAAGCCATCCAAACCTTTGGGGAACATGCCACCATGTGACCAGACATTACTTAACGATGCCACAGCACCTTCAGGCGCTTGGAAATGACTAAAAATCATATAACCGCCGACACCAATCAAGCCGATAATCGCGAGAATCTTAATCAAGGCAAACCAAAACTCGATCTCACCAAATAAGCGTACTGTCAGCAAGTTAAGACCTAGTACAAACAGCACACAACCTGCACTAATCAAGGCTTGCCCCATCGGCGTAAATGACACACCTTCAGGTAACCAGAAACCCAGATAATTGATCACCGCAGCTAGATCTGCTATCCCAACCAGCACCCAACCGAGCCAATAGGTCCAACCGATGTAATACCCTGCCCATGGTCCAATCAGATCATGTGCCATATCCACGAAAGATTTATACTGTAAATTGGCAAGCAATAACTCACCAAGTCCACGCATCAGAAAAAAGAACATCGTCCCGATGATGATGTAAATAAAAAGAATCGAGGGACCTGCCAGAGAAATGGTTTTGCCTGAACCCATAAATAGTCCAGTGCCGATCGCACCACCAATGGCAATCATTTGTAAATGACGATTGGAAAGCTTGCGTTGCAAATCGTTTGGTGCGTGTTGATCTTCTGAATGCTGTTGCGTAACCGTCATAAAAAGTTCCCTTTTTCTTATTCCTGTATGAGCCAGCCTTTTTATTTTGTTGCGTTGATTCGCTCTCTGTTAAAATGGCTGGCGCATATTCATTGCAAGAAAATACGCATCTGCTGCTGTTTTATCTACAATAAATACGTTACTTTTCATCTTTTTTAATATTATTTAAGCAAAATGATCACTGTTTGCTTTATTTTTGTGCTGCAATCACTGCAATTTCAATCAGCCAGTTCGGATTGACCAAATCGGCTTGAATCGTGGCACGCGACGGTGCGACACAACCTTTTAACCAATCCACATAGATCGCATTGACCGTTGGAAAATCTGAGAGATCTTTTAAAAACAGTTGAACCGACAATAAACGTGATTTATCGGTATTTGCCGAAGCCAAGAGCTGCTCAATCGTCGCCAGAATATCTCGAGTTTGTCCTTCAATATCGAGGTCTGGATTTTTAGGCACTTGTCCTGATAAATACACCACCTTGTTAAAAACAGTGACGGCACTCATGACTTCGGTTGAGTTGATTTTCTGAATATCAGAATGTGACATGATGATTTCCTTCCTCTTATTAGATATTAGTCTTGATTGATGAATGTGACACGGGCAGTTACACCACACATCAGCTCATAGCCAACTGTGCCTGAGGCTGCTGCAACATCATCAATGGATAAAATACTTCCTGTTGTTGATCTACCCCAAAGCACAACTTCACTGCCAATCACAGCATTTGGAATGGGCGTTAAATCGACAGCCAACATATCCATGCTGACTCGACCAATGGTGCGGGTACGAATGCCATCCACTAAAATAGGTGTGCCTGTCGGTGAAATACGTTGATAACCATCAGCATAACCACAGGCGACGATGCCTATGCTCATTGGCTGTTCTGCGACAAAACTAGAGCCATAACCGACGCTTTGATGGGCATTTAATTGTTGTATTGCAATAATTTCACTGCGCAGACTCATGCTTGGGGCGAGTCCCCAATCTTGAATCGTGTGTTTTGGATAATCAGGCGAACTGCCGTAAAGCATAATGCCAGCACGGACATAATCAGATTGCAGTTGAGTGGAGTATCTGAGGATGGCGGCACTATTGCTGATCGATCTTTCACCGGGCAAATCTTGAATATTGCTCTCAAATTCGGTCAGTTGATAATCCACCCCGACTTGACCGAATCGCTCTCCATCCGCATCAGAAAAATGCATCATATGGGTGACTTTTGCGACATTACTCAGACGCTGAAGATGTCGCCAAACTTGACGATATTGTTGTGGCTTGAAGCCTAAACGATTCATCCCACTATTCATTTTCAGAAAGATATCAAACTGCGCAGGATAGATATGCTGTTGCAACCATTCCAGCTGTTGCTCACTATGCACCGTGAAACTGAGTTGATATTGCGCGCAGTCAAACAAGTCTTGGGGTGAAAAAATGCCTTCAAGCAACAGAATCGGTCCTGACCACCCCAATGCGCGTAAACGTTTGGCTTCATCAATATCGAGTAAGGCGAAGCCATCCGCTGTTTTAAAAGCGTCATAGACACGTTCGATCCCATGTCCGTAAGCGTTGGCTTTCACCACAGCAAAGACCTTGCTATTCGGCGTAGATTGCCGAACACGCTCAAGATTTTGGCGTAATGCTTGACTGTGAATCACCGCAGTTATTGGACGAGGCATGATTAACTTCCTTGTAAACTCAACTTATGCCGCGTGTGAATAACGCTGAATCGACAAACCATCGGTACTAATCTCGGTACGATGATTCATAACCAAATCGCTGATCAACTTGCCCGAACCACAAGCCATGGTCCAACCTAGCGTGCCATGCCCTGTATTCAAGAATAGGTTCTTATATTTGGTCGCACCAATGATCGGGGTACTGTCTGGGGTCATCGGACGTAAACCCGTCCAGAATGATGCCTGTTCTAAGTCTCCACCGGGAAATAGATCTCGTGTCACCATTTCTAAAGTGCCACGGCGGTCTTCATTCAAGCCCAGATTAAAACCGCTTAACTCAGCCATACCACCGACACGAATCCGTTGATCAAATCGCGTCAGCGCAACTTTATAGGTTTCATCCAATACAGTTGATTGTGGCGCAAGGCTAGGATCAACAATCGGCACGGTGAGTGAATAACCTTTCACTGGATAAACAGGTAAATTCAGTTCAAGTGGTTTCAGGAAATCACGTGAATAACTGCCAAAGGCCAGCACAAAACGGTCTGCAGTCAGGATTTCACCATTGACCATCACGCCTTTGATCTGATCGCCTTCAACAATCAGTTTTTCCACATTTTGATCAAATTTGAATTCGACACCCAAGTCTTGGGCGATTTTTGCCAAAGCATTGGTAAAGAGGTAGCAATCGCCTGTTTCATCATTCGGCAAATGCAAACCACCCACCAGTTTATCGCTATGCGCTAATGCAGGCTCAACACTGCCCAGTTGTTCAGCATTGAGCAAATTGAAGTCCACACCACATTCTTTTAACACTTGAATATCACGTTGTACCGCTTCAAGTTGTGCCTCATTGCGAAACACTTGTAGTGTGCCCTTAGAGCGATTTTCATAATGAATACCTGTTTGCGCTCTGAGGTCACGTAAACAATCACGGCTATATTCAGCCACACGCATCATGCGTTCTTTGTTGACCGCATAACTTTGTGGATTACAGTTTTTTAGCATTTGTGCCATCCACTGTAGCTGCCACATACTACCGTCCACACTTATTGCAAGCGGTGCATGATGTTGGAACATCCACTTCACTGCTTTAAACGGAATACCGGGTGCAGCCCACGGTGTTGAGTAGCCCGGCGAGATTTGCCCTGCATTACCAAAACTCGTTTCTTGGGCAGGACCAGACTGACGATCAAGTACAGTCACTTCGGCACCTTGTTGCGCAAGGTAGTAAGCACTTGCCACACCAATAACACCACTTCCTAAAACGATAACGCGCATAATAGGTCCCTCTCGCCCACTAGTTTATTTAACTAGTATATTTTCGTATCAATAGTTTTTTTGACTGTTTTTATGCTTATAATCTAGGTAATTTAATCGATTTATCATGAAAAAATTAAAATAAAAGGAAATAATCTATGCGTACATTAGATCGTATTGATCGCCTGATTTTAGAGATTTTGCAGCGTGAAGGTCGTATTGCGATTAGTGAGCTGGCCTCACGTGTCAATTTATCGACCACGCCCTGCTCAGAGCGTGTGAAACGATTGGAGCGTGAAGGTGTGATCATGGGTTATTACGCTCGGCTCAACCCTGCGTATGTGGATCGCAGCTTATTGGTATTTTTAGAAATTAAGCTATCTGCCAAATCAGGCGATGTATTTGATCAGGTCGCGAGAGATCTGGTCGATATTCCCGAAGTATTAGAATGTCATTTGATTTCAGGTGAGTTTGACTATTTAGTCAAAGCACGACTCAAAGAAATGAGTGCTTATCGACGCTTATTGGGTGACTTATTGAAAAAACTACCCGCATCTGCATCGTCACATAGTTATGTGGTGATGGAGGAAGTAAAAGAATCTTTATACTTAGATATGAGTAGGAGCTGACGTTCACGTCGTTTACGACAGCCCTGATACAAAGCGTATCCAATCGGACACGCTTTAGAGATACAGATATTTCACGATTAAAAATATTTTAAAATCGCGATGTGTTTATTTTGATGTTTGAATGTTGAAAACCACTTCACCACAGGATAAAGCGCAAAAGACAATCCAATCGAAATCAGCCACAGCATCCATACATGCGCAACCGAAAGATACTCGCCTTGATTGACACCCCAAATACTTACCGCAAGCACATAGAGCAACTTCAACACATACAAATGCAGTAGATAAAAGAACATCGGCACTGAACCAAACACCACCAACGGTTTAAACCATTGGCGTTGTTGCCAACGATCAAATACCACCAAAAGGATTAGCCCCACACCGACATTCCACAAAAGGAAAAGTAATGAGGGTGGATATTTCGTCAGATTAAAAAAGCTCATGATACTGAGTTGTAAAGTATCAAAATGCTGCCAAGGCTGATCACCATAGACATTGATCAAACGCAGTAAAATAAACAATCCGAGACTGATCAAGCCGATGCCCAATAAATACTGATTTCTTTGTTTGGCGGTGTATTTTTGACTAAAGAAATGTCCCAAGGCATAGCCCAATAAAATCACGCCAATCCACGGTAAAATTGGATATGAAGTACGTAATTTGATTCCTGCAAACTCGATCCAACCACGCTCATGCAAAACCAGCCACAATGTCTGCATTACAGTTCCTTCGGAGAAATGCACGCTGTCCAAAAGATTATGCCCAAAAATAATCACAAATGCGCTCAGTACAATCACAGGTAAGGGCAAACTAACACACGCCGCCAAGACCACCATACTGATCCCGATCGCCCAAATCACTTGTAAATAAATCACGTCAGGTGGGAATGTTGCGGTCCAAGCAAAATTGACCAACGTCAACTCAAGTGCAATTAAAAACAGACCACGCTTTAATAAAAAAGCCCGTGTTTGTTGCAAACTTTGTGTTTTTGAATAAAACAGAAAAGCTGAAATACCCGTTAACAATACAAAAATAGGCGCACAAAGATGTGCCAATACACGACTGCCAAATAAAGCGGGTTCAGTCGCAGATACATCCATTGGATCTGGTACTTGTTTATGCAGATAGAAAGTTTCTCTGACATGATCGAGCAACATGATCAGAATAACCAAACCTCGCAATGCGTCAATCGACTGTAACCGTTGGCTCGTTTTCACTAAGGACATAACAAAAAAAGATTTAAAAATTAATGTAATGTTATACTATTACAAAATACTCCTTTTGTCTTTCTTTGGTTGATGATTTATGCAACGCACACTTGGATTTTGGTCTTGCTTGGGGCTTGGTCTTTTCTCTACAACAACATGGGCAGATGACCCGACCACGGTACTTGAAACCATCCGTATTCAAGCGGATACATCTCAACAGGATATCCAGCAAAACAGTAGCGCAAGCAAATTCTCCCACGATGTTCTCGATATCCCCTTTAACCGCTCTTTTATCTCTCAACAAGTGATCGAGCAACAAGATGTGCAACGCATTGACGATGCCTTAACCTTGGTCAGTGGTGTGTTTCATCAAAATAACTATGGCGGCGGATTTTGGGATAATTATTCCTTTCGCGGTTTTAGTAGCGATCCCAATCTCGGTGCTGCAACCATTCGTAATGGTTTAAGCGTGAATCGTGGGGTCAGCGCACCCAAAGATATGGTCAATATCGAATCACTGGATTTTCTAAAAGGACCGATGGCTGCACTGTATGGGCGTGGAGAAACAGGCGGGCTACTCAATATCAATAGTAAAAAACCACAGTGGCAAAGCGAGAGCGAAATTCATCTTCGTGCCAATAGCCAAGAGCAATACCGCATCAGCCTCGAACACACTGCGCCAATCAATGATGCACTGGCTTATCGTTTTGCTGTTGCTCATGAAGACAATCAAAGCTTCCGTGATCATGTCAGTAGCGAACGTTGGTTCTTTTCACCACAACTGACTTGGAAAATTTCAGACCAAACCCAACTCGATTTTGACAGTGAATTTACCCAACATTTGGGCACCTTTGACCGTGGCATCAGCACAGTTCAGAAACAATTTGTGATGAATCCGAAAACCTTCACTGGTGAACCCAGTGATGGCGATATGCGCGTCAAAGACCATTTTTATCAATTGCGTTTAAGCCATGAATTTAATGATGCATGGAAACTCAACAGTGCACTCAGTTATAAAGATGCGCAAATGGTTGGTTTCTCAACTGAACCACGGCGTATGCAAGCCGATGCTCGAACATTGGAACGCCAACGTCGTTATCGTGATTATCAAAGCGAAGATGTACTGGCACAAACCGAACTGCTGGGAAAATTAGACAGCACATGGGCACGTCATGAAGTTGTTGTTTCAACAGAATTGGGACAATTGGACTATCGTCAATATCAATTACGTCGCAATCATAGTGCTGACCGCCCCAATACCACTGATATTTATCAGCCAAATTATGGACAGTACTCACCAAGCTTAGCGCCATTTACAGATACCGATGAGCGACAACGTTATTTTGCGCTCAACCTACAAGATCAGATGTTCTTCAATGATCAATGGAGCGTCTTAGTCGGGACTCGCTTTGATCGAGTCGAACAAAACTTTGAAAATCATCTGGGGCAAACACAGCACAAGCAAAGTCTTAACCAAGCCAGTCCACGCTTCGGTGTCAATTTCAAAGCATCGGATCAATGGTCGTTTTATAGTAATTATGGGCGCTCATTTGCGATGAACAGTGGGATGGATCGCAATGGTGAAAACTTTGCTCCTGAAAAAGGTCAAAGCTATGAAATCGGCAGTAAATATAAGATCAATGACCACAGCTTGCTTAGTCTCGCATTATTCAAAATGCAAAAGCAGAACGTACTGACCACAGATCCGATCGACAATGGTTTTCAAACCGCTGCGGGTGAAGTCAGCAGCCAAGGTATTGAATTGGATCTCAACAGTCAATTCACGGATCGCTGGTCACTCAATACCAACTATAGCTATACCGATGCCAAGATCGAAAAAGACCAAGACTTAGCAAAAGGGGCACGCCTCAGCAATGTGCCTAAACACCAAGGCTCTATCAGTACCAATTATGAATTTTTACAACAAGATGCGAGAACAGCAGGTGTAGGTGCCAACCTCACTTATGTCGGTGAGCGTAGTGGTCATAATCTTGATAATGGTTTTAATCTGCCAAGCTACACACTGGTTAATTTAAATGCCTATTACGCACCGTCTGATCGCTTACGCTATCAATTCAACCTGAATAATCTGTTTGATAAAACCTATTATGTTTCGAGTTATAGTGATTTATGGGTTCAGCCAGGTGAACCTTTGAATGCCTCAGTGTCAGCTCAATTCAAATTCTAATCAATATGACTCAGCCCGTATCAAGCGAGCTGAGTCATATTTTATCCATGATTATTCATCTTCTTCATCATAGATGTAACTCATACAGCCCCAACCATCATACTCACCCTCAAACTCTTGGGCGATACGAGTCATCCACTCTTCCAAATCTACAATATCTTCATGTTCAAGCATCATATTGACATGAATATTCAGCACCCACATATCCGAACCGTCTGAGTGCAATTCTTCTTGAAACATTGAGATTTTTTGCTCTTGATGTAAAAGATGCAAAGCACATTTTTCAATTTGTTCTTGTTTCTCAAAAACAATCGAAAACTCCACCTCATGGGGTTCGCTCAGGTCGTTGCCATCTTCAAACATTTGCCATAGCACATTGCCGTTGTCGTCATCGGGAAATTGTTCAGGGTCGCGTGTCATAAGAATATCCTTTGTTATGTATTTGACTTGATCGTTTGGCTATAGATTAAACCATTTTTATGTCAGTTTTTAGACGCATTAATATAATTATTGTAGCCAGAACTTGAGCCAAATCATCGCTGTGAATTATCGCGCAAGGTGATTAAATTCGATTGAAAGCACCACTTGATCAAGACACCGAATGCCATTTTCAAAAATAGGTTCAGGATAGTTTTTAAAAGCATCGCGCTCGATACGCGACATGCGAAAACCGCATTTCTGATACAGCCCGAGTTGATTTAGACTCGAACTCCCCGTTTTCACCCATAAAGTTTGCACTGCCAATGGCGCGACATATTCAATCGCAGATTGAATTAAAGCCTTCGCCAAACCCTGCCCTTGCATCCTTTGATCTACTGCGAGATTTCGAATCTCCGCCTCATGGTCATTTTGAGTTAGACACAGTTGCGCAATGATATGATTCTGCTCATCAACAATCACAAAGATATTTGCTTGCCCTAGATAAGTCGAGATTTGCGCCCAATCGGGATCAGCTTCCAATAACAACAACTTTAATTGGGCTTGTTGTTGTTCGGATAATGCGACCCACGATGTATGCTGAATTGAAACCATCGTCTCACCCTTTTATTTTTTAGAATTTTACCTCAGCATGAATCTCAACATTTTGCATATTTAAGGGATGTTGAAATGCGAGATAAGCGGCATGCAAAGCCATCCGTTTTAAATGAAACTTGGCAGGTTCAGGATGATAGAGTTTATCCCCCATAATCGGATGCCCAATATGCATCATATGGACCCGAAGTTGATGCGAACGTCCTGTCACAGGCTCTAAACGCACACGGCTTTGATCCATTTCCGCATCATAGTGCAACGATTGAAATAAGGTTTTGGCAGCCTTCCCTATTTCAAAATGCACCATCTGACGTGGGCGATTTTCCCAATCGGTAATCAATGGAACCTCGACACTGCCCTCAGCCTGAATCTGCCCCTGCACCAAAGCCACATAATATTTTTTGACGGTTCGTGCCTGAAACATTTTACTAACTGCAACCTCGGCATCACGATGCTTAGCAAACATCAACAAACCAGAGGTCGCCATATCCAGACGATGGGTGACTTTGGCGGTCGGATATTTTTCCAAAACACGTAAATAGGCACTATCTTGATGTTCAGGTAAACGCCCCATCACCGACAATAGCCCCGCAGGCTTATTCACCACCAACAAGTCTTCATCTTCATACAAGATTTCTAACGGATCTTGCGGTGGCATATAAACAAAGTTGTCATTTAGAGGCATAAGGGCGCAATGGGCTAACAAATATCAGCGCAAATCATAAAGAAATTCCCATCATTCGGCAAAAGCATTTTGGCGGGGTCACAATGATAATAGAAGGTGTTCCACGTGAAACAAGCTCAGCTAATCCTCTGCTCAAGAACGCGTTGGCTGTATGTGCATACTGCTATCGGACTCATCCAATTTAAAAAATGGCAATAACAGCGCTTCCATACTATAAAAACCTTTAGGCTTATCTTTTAGGTTTTCGATGGCAAATAAGATGCCATTACCAAACGCTTCACGGGTAATTGACTCATGTTTGAGTCGAACGGTTTGAAATGGAAAACCAAATAAGATTTCATGCACCCCCACAATCCCGCCAGCCCGTACTGATTTAATCGTGTCTTCAGACAGCCCTAACTCACGTGTAATCACTTTGGCTGTGCCTGACACCTCAGATTTGGCTTTAAAGTGTTCTTCAATGACATCAATATCGGTATAAGGGGCGATATTTTTTAAAATCTTGGCGGCAAGAATCAGGAAGTTGATACCGATCGTAATATTCGGTGAATGCAAGACACAGGTGCTTTCAGCAAGCTGATGGAGCTGATTGATGCGAGCATCGGGATACTGGGACACGGCACTGACAATGGTAATGCCTCTTTTTGCCGCTTCTTCAGCGTAATAATCTAAGCCTTGTTCTGAGGAAAAATCGACAATCACATCGACTGGATAGCGATCGAGAAGTTCAACGATAGAATACTCATCTTTTGAATGGATAATGCCTGGATCATCGGCCTCAACCCCCAAAAATTCAGGAACAGATCGGTGCTCAAGCTGTTTAGACTGACGAATAACCCATTGTAAACTGGTCTTTTTTGACTCTAATAATACGGATGCAACTGCACGGCCTGTTTTACCAAAGCCCATGATACCCACTTTCATTTTAATTGTCCTTTTCTGCACTTAGGGGCTTCCAACTATCCCCCTATAAAGATCTATCAGATGCAAACCATCTCATAAATAAATAGTGTAAAAAATCTCCAGCCTGCCAAAGTTAGGCCCAAACTAACAACTCAACATAAGCCTGTCAATCAATGTACTTTCATACAAACCGAGACAATGAGAGCTAAATGATTGAAAATATTTAATTTATTAAAATGTCACATGATGTTTAGTCAGCGGCAAATTATTGACAATCAATCACTTAGATATGGTCATTGAGGAGGATGGGGAACTTTGCAGCGAGGAAAAGTGAGATGGTTTTTTTTCTTATTTATTGTTATTTCGCAGAATTTTTAAGGGTATCAAGGGAAAACATGTTGTTTACTTCAACACCTATGACTTTGTAAGTCACAACCTTTGCCTATAAACTTTTGATTTATAGCGTCCTAAGCCGAATCGAGACCTTTTGGGTAAGTACACACTTGCTTTGTAAGCTTCGGCGCATGCTACTCTTTTCGATCCCTTTCACACCCTTGAGACATAGTTTAGGGGGATCGCTGTGGGATTGTTTTCCTAAAAAATGGTATTTTCCGCCAATTTTGGAATAATTTTGCATATTTATTTTTATAATAAGAATTATTTACCATTATTGTGATTTAAACACAGTTAAAATTCTCTATAAATCATATTTAATCGAAATTTTAATCAAAAATAGACATGTAAAATTGATACGTTTCCAAGATAAACAGACACTACGCCCAAATCACCATAATTGCCGCCACAATAACTAACCACAATCCGAGATGATCTGTTCTTGCCAGTTTCTCTTTAAAGAAAAATGCTGAAATCAATAAGCTAAATAGAATTTCAACCTGTCCCAGCGTTTTAACAATCGCCACCGTCTGCATACTCATAGCACTGAACCAGCCCAATGAGGCAAGGAAGCTACAGACACTGACCTTAAATGTGAGCCCGAGTCGTTGCCACATGCTATACAAAGTTTTTCGACTAAACAGTCCGAGATACAACAGCATAATGATGCATTGAAAACTGATCAGACTGCACAGCACCCAAGCTGCACGATGTAGAAATGGCAACATGCCCAGTTCCAAACTGGCTTCACGCACCAACAATGAAGTAATCGCAAAGCATAAACCACTGCCTAAACCGATCATCAAAGTTCTGACTGATAATTGGGCCTGCTGATGACCTTTACTCAGGAGAAAAACCGCCACAGCGCCGATTGAAACGCCAATCCAGCCCCAAACGCTTAAATGTTCCTGTAAGAACAACACACCGACTAAAGCCGCCAAGATCGCTTCACTTTTGGCCAGTCCAACCCCAATCGCATAGTTTTTTTGTTGAAATAATTTGACCATCAATGCAGTCGCATAGATTTGGCTAATGCCTGCAATCACTACATAGAACCAAAATTTATTAGAAAAATGAACTTCAGTAGCAACAGGTTGGTGAAAATAGAGAAAAGCCAGATAACTGAAGGCAAAAATCGGAGCAAATAAGAACCGCGCTAATGTGGTTCCATACACATCAACAGTGGTGCTGAGCTGTTTTTGAAATGCATTGCGCCAAGCCTGCATAAATGCAGCCATGAGGGTGAACAAGATCCAAGTGATTGCCATAAGCTTGAGCGCAGAATCAAAATGTGAGTGTAATTTACTCGCTTCACTGTGATTTTTCGAGCATTAGTTTGGAAAAATCAGCTTGATTAATAAGGTTTCAATCACTTATTTTTAGGTGAAAGATCACCGATAGTACAGCGTTACTAAAAATTGAAGATCAGCATTTTACTGTTCATTTTGCCATGGAAACTTTTTAAAGCGATGTCGGAGTCGATACATTAAACCGCCATGAAGATTGCCCAGATGCCACGCCAATTTTGAAGTTACGGTCATATCTGGAATCCAGTAACGCGGCTGCACTTGATCCAAAGGCTGCGGCTCAGCGATTTCAACTTCTGCCGCAATATAGCCCTCACCATCCTCCAAACTCATCCGTGCCAATACCTTGCCTGATGAATCGCAGATTTGAGTCTCACCCACCATTTCAGTCAACCATTTCACATGCGGTAACAGAGGCATATCACTCATTACCTCCCCCACATGTGCGGCATGTACCACAGGTATGCCTGTCAAACGTGCCATTTGGGCAGGCAAAGCTTCACTTTGTTGTTTATAGATTTCATGTTCGTGTCGCATCCACTTGCCTAACACGCCATACCAGTTGATCGGCATGGAGTACCAACACATGCCGCCTAAAATCAGTTGTGCGCGCTGATCTCGAATGCGTTTGGCCGTACCGTAACGTGCCCACTCCCACCCTGAAACTAAAGCAACTTTGCATTTCAATGTGGTTGAATCGACAACGCCATCATCGACACCTCCACGATAAAAGTTTTGCTCCCATGCCGTTGGGATATCTTTGTCATGCAGATGATAGTCACCATTTGCCTCGACCAAGATATATGTGCCGTAAGCGTGTCCATCCCGAATTGCAACAAATCCACCAGTGATAACGACATTGAGCTGCATTGCTAATCGAATTAATAGTTGTAACGGCTCACCTTGTAATGGTTGTGGTGTCTGCAATGCCAGTGGTGAATAAACATTTGGGGAAGTCATGGACTCAGGCAGCACGATAACATCAGGTTGATGCTCCTG
Source organism: Acinetobacter sp. NIPH 1852 (assembly GCF_022549455.1). Taxonomy (NCBI): domain Bacteria; kingdom Pseudomonadati; phylum Pseudomonadota; class Gammaproteobacteria; order Moraxellales; family Moraxellaceae; genus Acinetobacter; species Acinetobacter sp. NIPH 1852. Next base: position 81,104 of record NZ_JAKZGG010000015.1, read on the forward strand.
ATATGCGGCTAAAATCAGTTGTTCAAGCTTTTTTAGATTTGTTTCGACTTGTCCAAGTTTTAATGCAGGTTGAATCGCCACAATTTTCATGAGAACCTTTTTTGTCGAAATATTCATCCAAAAATCTTAGCATCAAATCTTAAAAATACTGTGGCACTGCTCGATACATTTTCGGCTTATTTATCTAATACTCCAGCAATGACCATAAACTCTAGATTCATCGCACCATATATAAACTTACAATGAAGGGCTTATATTTTCTAGCTTGTTTGCCCGTACCCAACGTACAGTTACCACTACAAAAACAATCACCAATACCGTAATCGCCACAGGCATCACAAACGCTAAAACTGACAATAAAATTGAGCCAATCAATTCCCCTGTCGCCACCATAAAGTTACCGAGTCCGCCTGTGGTTGCCGTCGAGATTCCACGTGCTGCAACAGTACTCATTTGCACCACACCTGCTGTGCCGCCACCGACCATAATTGCGGCTGCCCAATTTGCAAACTGAGACATTTCTCCACTAATTACTGCCATCGTGGTCAGCGTTCCAGCAATCACTGCCGCAGGCGTTGCGACGGTATCCAATAAATTATCAACCCACGGTACATAGTATGCCGCGACTTCACAGATCGTCGCAAAGCCCAGTGCGACACAAACGGCGGGAATCGCCAGCCATTCAAAGCCTTTTGCGGGTTCATACCATCCCATTAAGGTCGCAATACTCATCACCAATAAAGGAACAAAAACACGAAAACCACAGGCGGCACTCAATCCTACGCCTATACAGAGTCCTAAAATTGTTTCCATGTTGGCTTTCCTTGTTTGCTGTATAGGATCGATCTATTTATTTCATATTTTAAGCCAACAAAAAAGCCCTATCGCGTGATAGGGCTTTTTTTAAAACAGTGGGTAACTGTTTGTTGTTTGCGGCTTAGGCATTCTTGCTGTTGAATTGATTGCCAAGGCATTTGGTACACGGAGGTAAACGATCAGTACCAATTTCTAAATAAACGCGATGTCCGCATTGGACACAAAAATAGAAACCAGTTCCGGGTCTTTCGCCAGCAGTCACCATCTTTGTTCTCCATAGATTTTAGAAATGGTACATATACTATAACTTGATAGTATTGATTATTTATTGACCTTTTTGACGAGAGGCAATGGCGGAAAGGTTAAATATGAAATGTGTAAGTTTTTTCTGCTTAATTTTAGGGATTTAACGGATTAGATATCTTCGTCATTTCCTCTAAATAAACTCATACATGAATAGGATGTTTCAGATCATAAAACTACAATAATAAGTTGATGCATCTTGATCGAGAGATACGACAGGAGTCATATCTAGCAATCAAATACGAAAAAGTACAACAGAATGTCGAGGGGGTTTATGATCATTTAAAATGACCGTTTTAAGTAAAAATTTAAATCAAGTGTTATCTAATCTTTTATTACTTAAAGGGGTATTTCCATTTTTTGTGGGGATAGAAGGAAATTTAACTCGACCAACCGCTTCTAAAATAGATTTTCTACATTGTGTTGCAAATCTGGCATTCTTATTATCCTTTAAATATTTAGCCACTAAAAAAAGATCAGGGGTAAAACTAATGCAGTCGAACTAACTAAGGCAGCAGAGCTACATTTATCAGTGAATGGATTAGGTCTTTCTTCTAGAGGAAGTAAGCGATAAGCATTTCCAAAAAGTACCGATTTAGCAGGTACTAAAACCTCTTCTCGTTGTAGATCTTCATGTATATTCAAAGATAATTGTCTCAACTTATCAATATTGATAGCCTTATTATCTTTTCCCTCAACCTCTCCAATTAGTCGCCCCTCTTCTGACTCAAAAACTGCATCAAATTCTGAATCAGCATCCTCATATTGAGACACAGAGAAGCCTAAAATTTTTAATGCATCTAATATTGCAAATTCTAAAGGTTTTCCTTTTTCAAATAATAAATTTCTTAATTTACTTAGCTGGTTTATTCTTTCTAAAACTTCTTCTTTTTCAGCAGATATTTTACTTAACCCGAATCGTGCTTAAGCCAATGATTCCATTACTCGAATGGTTGGCTTGTTTTGATGACATAATTGGTAAGCACATAAAGATGCATAAATT